>JBAUZR010000764.1:0-3588 GCA_049585375.1 Acidobacteriaceae bacterium | reverse complement strand
CATCAAATCCTCCTCAAAGATCGCGAAAAAAACGTCTTCCTTATCCCTGAAATTGGCGTAAAAGGCTCCGCGCGTTTTGCCGGCGTTCGCCGCGATGTCTTCAATCCGGGCCGACTCAAAGCCGTCCCGGGTAAAAATTGCCCTTGCCGCTGCAATGAGCTCGCTGCGCGTGGCGAGCGCGCGTTCCTGCTTGTGTGGTGATGTTTTTAACTGCATTTTCTTGCTCGCCTGTAACTTTCCTGAATCTTCTACCCCGGTCCGCGAGTCTGAAACAAAATATACAGGAACGTATTTTTTTCCCGCTGAACCCACTTTCGTATCGGAGGACCCATGATCCACTCAGCCCGCGCTCTCGACAGGTTGATGCTCGTCGCCGGCGCCGCGATTCTCGCTCTGGCAGGGACCGGCATCACGGGGTGTGCGCGCAGCGAAGCCAGTACTGCCGCTGCCCACCCCGGGGCCTTGCCCGTTCCGGTCGTGAAGGTGCGTGAAGCCGATGTCCCCCTGGCCGGCAGCTGGGTGGGGACGCTCGACGGTTATGTCAACGCCCAGATTCAGCCCCAGGTCAGCGGGTATCTCGTCCATCAGGACTACCGCGAAGGCTCCCCGGTTGCGAAAGATCAGGTTCTCTTTCAGATCGACCCCCGTCCGTTTCAGGCGATCGTTGATCAGACGCAGGCCCAGGTTGAGCAGGCCAGGGGGCAGCTCGCCCAGGCCGAGGCGCAGCGCGGCCTCGCGCAGATCAACCTGAAGCGCGATACTCCGCTCGCTCAGGCTCGCGCCATCGCGCAAAGTCAGCTCGACAACGATAAGCAGCTCGCTGCCCAGGCAGACGCATCCGTCGCCGCGGCTGAGGCCGCAGTCAGCGCTGCCCAGGCCGCGCTCACCACGGCGAAGCTCAACCTCGGCTTTACCCAGGTCCGCTCGCTCATCGCCGGCGTCGCCGGACAGGCCACCACCCAGGTCGGCAACCTCGTCACCCCGCAATCCGTGCTGACCGCCGTTTCGCAGCTCGATCCCATCAAGGTCTATTTCTCCATCAGCGACGCTGAATATCTTGCGCTTACCGATCGCGCCCGCCAGCAGGGAGGCGACCTGCTCAGCGGCCATTCGCATCTGCCTTTGACCCTTACCCTCGCTGATGGCACTACCTATCCGTACAAAGGCCGCATTGCGTTTGTCGATCGCCAGATGAATCAGCAGACCGGCGCCATTCGCATTGCGGCCTCATTTCCCAACCCCGGCAACGTGCTGCGGCCAGGTCAGTTCGGACGCGTCACCGCGGATACTGAGATTCGCCATGATGCTCTGCTCGTCCCGCAAGTGGCCGTCACGGAGCTGCAGGGCATTAACCAGATCTACGTTGCCGGGCCCGACAACCATGTGCACGTGGTCAACGTCACCCTCGGGCCGCAATACGGCGCCGAGTGGATCGTCAACAACGGTCTTCGCTCGGGAGAGCGAGTCATCACCGACAATCTGCAGAAGCTGAGAGACGGCGCGCCGGTCATCCCGCATGAAATCCCGGAACAGGCGGCGGTTGCGACGTCCAGCCCGACAGGCGGGAGGTAATTCGTGTCGAAGTTCTTTATCCGCCGGCCCATCGTGGCGATCGTCATCGCCATTCTCACCGTCATCATCGGCGTCGTCTCCATGCTGACCCTGCCGACGTCGCAGTACCCGGATATCGTTCCTCCGGAAATCATGGTGCAGGCAACCTATCCTGGCGCTGACGCCAAAACTCTTGCTCAGGCTGTCTCCACTCCTATTGAGCAGCAAATGAACGGCGTCGACAACATGCTCTACATGTACTCGGTCAACGCCAACAACGGCCAGGCCACCGTGTACGTGGACTTCGACGTCAAAACCAATCCCGACACCGATCAGGTGCTCTCGCAGCTCCGCGTCTCGCAGGCCCAGGCGCAGCTGCCGGCCCAGGTCAATACCGCCGGCGTCACCGTCCAGAAATCCCTCACTTCGCCGCTGATGCTCATCGGCCTTTCTTCTCCCGACAACCGCTACGACGTCAACTTCCTGACGAACTACGCCATCATCAATCTGCAGGACGAGCTCACCCGCGTGCCCGGCGTCGCCCGGATCCAGGTGTTCGGTGGTCAATACGCGCTGCGTGTCTGGGTCAGACCGGATCAGCTGGCCAAGCTCGGCGTCACTGCGACGGACGTCATTAACGCTATTCAGGTCCAGAACAACGTCAACCCTGCCGGACAGATCGGCGGCGAGCCCGTCCCTCACGGTCAGCAGTTCACCTACACCGTCCGTACTCAGGGCCGTCTCGTCACGCCCGAGGAATTTGGCAATATCGTCATTCGCGCCAATCCCGACGGATCTGTCCTCCACCTGCGCGACGTCGCGCGCGTGGAACTGGGCACCCAAATTTACAACCTCACCGCGCGCTACAACAACGCTCCGGCCGGAATGATGGCCGTTTACCAGCTTCCTGGATCGAACGCCGTCGAAACAGCAGCTGCCGTGACGAAGCGTCTCCGGCAGCTCTCCGCCAACTTCCCCCCGGGCATGCGCTATGACATCCCGCTGGACACCACGAAAGCCGTCACCGCCGGGATCCATGAGATCGTCGTCACGCTCGGCATTGCGCTGCTGCTGGTGATCCTTGTCGTCTTTCTCTTCCTTCAGGGATGGCGCGCCACGCTCATCCCGCTCATGGCGGTTCCGGTCTCCCTGATCGGCACATTCATCATCTTTCCGCTGCTCGGTTTTTCCATCAATACGCTCTCTCTTTTCGGACTCGTGCTGGCCATCGGCCTCGTCGTCGACGACGCCATCATCGTGGTCGAAGCCGTCGAGCGCCTTATCGACGAGGGCATGACGCCGCGCGATGCGGCGGTCCGCGCCATGGAAGAGGTCGGTGGTCCCGTCGTTGCCATTGCCCTCATTCTTGCCGCCGTCTTTATACCCACCGCTGCGATCCCCGGCATTACCGGACGCCTCTATCAGCAGTTCGCCATCACCATCGCTATCTCGGTGCTCATCTCGGCGTTCAATGCGCTCACGCTCAGCCCCGCTCTGGCCGCGCTCCTGCTCAAGCCCAAAGACCACGACCGCCGTCCCGGACCCCTGCAGCGTTTCTTCGACCGGTTCAACCGCCTCTTCGGCCGTACCACCGACAAGTTCGTCTCCACCTCCGGCATTCTCATCCACAAGTCCGGTCTCACCATGCTGGTCCTTGCCGCCGTTGCGCTGCTGGCCGTTTTCCTCGGTGACCGTCTCCCGGCCGGCTTCCTTCCCCAGGAAGACCAGGGCTACCTCTTTGTAGCCATGCAGTTGCCGGATGCCGCCTCGCTGCAGCGCACCGACGCCGCCGCCCAGCGCGTCACCCGCGCCCTGCTCGCGACTCCTGGAATTCAGGGCGTCGTCGGTGTCGATGGCTTCAGTCTGCTCACGCAAACGCAGAGCACCAACACCGCCTTCTTCTTCGTCTCTCTCAAGCCCTGGGGACTGCGCAAGTCCCGTCAGGAACAGATTCAGGCTATTCAGACCAGCGTGCAGCACAAGCTCGCCGCCGTCAGTGACGGCCTCGCCTTCTCGTTCCCACCCCCGGCCATTCCC
>JBAUZR010000763.1:0-10665 GCA_049585375.1 Acidobacteriaceae bacterium | reverse complement strand
CTGTGTCACTAACCACAGAGCCTCTTTTGACGACGCGGCTTCGGAAGCGAATCTGAGCGAGACGCCAAGGCTCTCAAAGTGCGCCACGATATCTTCGTGCCTGCCAGGAAGCGCGTTTCGCGCGACTGACACCATCGGTTCATCTGCTAATTCCTCTGGCCGGATTGATGATCGGGTTGCGAGTCGATGCCCAACAGGCAGACAGGCCATGAGAGGCTCTTCAAAGAGCAGACGGGTGAACAAGTCGAGTTCTAGGATGGGGAGGATTCCGAACCCAATATGAAGAGCCCCTTGAAGAATGCCTGCGACTATCTGATGTGTCAGGAGGCTCTCTCTTGTCACTGACGGAGAGCCAATGCCTGTTGGCGGGATACGCCGGATTATATCCAGGAGTCTCGTGTTGAGGTAGGTCGAGTAACCAATGCGCAGATCGTTTGTCTGTGCTCTGAGAAATGCCTGCACGCGGTCCAAGCCAAGCCATGCTTGCCTCACGGACTCCCGCGCTGAGAGAAGGTAAAGGTTACCCGCTTCGGTGGGTACCATCACCCTTCCCACCATGCGAAAGAGGGACGTTCCAGCTTCGCTCTCCACACTCTGAACGCGCTTGCGCGCAGCGGACTTTCCGATGCCCAAGTACTTCCCAGCGGCTTGAAAAGAGCCTTTCTCCGCTACTGCAAGGACTGCGATTTGCCCATCCATTGTGACCCTTAGCCGACGCATAGCTAACCCAAAACTGCAGTGCAGGCCATTCGCCGGCCGGTCGTGGGGAATCGCCTGCCTGCTTTTCTACCGATTGAAGTAGTCGCTCAAATCACATCCTCCTCCGAACGTTCTTGCTCAAAAGCGTCTTTGGTGGGTGCTTTGCCCATTTCCCAAATCCTTGAGATGTCCTCGATTCCTTGGTGCTCGTTTCTCTGCCCTGAGGCCACGAACGCGCGGCATTGAAGATGTCACTGTCTAGGTTGCCTAATAGTGAGTGGTACAACCCGAATCTGTTTCGCAAGGTTACAGGCGGTCGGAAGATCACTGTCGCTCTCGACGAACACGCGGCCGGCAACGAGCACGGAATTGTTCGGCGAAGAAATCTGCGCCATTCCCTGCGGCACGGTTCCTTTCCAGCCAGGGCCAGTGATCAGGTAGTCGCCGGCCTCGGTTCCCGTGGTGCGCTTGCCGACGTAGGCAAAATTAGTGTTGTTCGATGTATCAGTGAACTGCACGCTGTAGTAGCGGCCGGCCATGTTCGGCACGTGCAAGACTAACGGTTCTTTACCGAGGTCCCACCAGCCGACCGTAAGGAGCGTGTCGCGGTTCACGCCGGTAGTCCACAATTTTGAGGCCGAGGCAGGCGGGTGGAGGGGATCTGCAAAAAGCGCTTGGGGTTCCGTGTAAAGCGTGTTGACCGGGATGGGGCCATCGCCTCCTCCGTGGACGAGGATCGCTCTCTTGTACGCGCGCAACATCAAGCGTGGCCAAAAACAGATGAAAAGGAACCATCCCACCGCCATGAACGAACCGAATATAAGTAAATGCTGGTATGCCATACGCATCACCGTTTCACTTCGACAATCGGCGGCACTTTGTACTTGCCATCGAGAATGGCTGCGCCGGGCAGATATACGCGCAGCCAGAGTATGAACTTGCCTCCCGGCGCGGGCAGCCAGTTGGATTCATGGCCTGCAGGAGCAGTGTTCTGAATGTAGATATCGACGGAGCCGTCGGCGTTCGGCACAAGGCCGGAGCGATCGCTCACGCTGTATCGATTGATTGGATTCGCCACAAAGCGATTTCTCGCATCACCCATCGTCAGCGACCAGAATGCGTCGTTGGGCGGAAGGCCCCCCGGCGGGAACTGCATCATGTAGTTATGACGGCCGTTGAGTTGGTGACCCGCACGATTTTTGCGTGTGATCCAATACATCGCCTCCTGCGGGATGTTGATGGGGCCTAGAAATCTTAGGGCGCACGCGGCCCTGAACAACATGCCGTTGCCAGGCACGCCGCATCCGAAAAGAGTGATCCAGCCGTTGACCGTCGTCGTTTTGATCCTCGCAAAAATCTCGACTGTGAAGCTACCCAGCACACCGCCCGCGATTAGCCCCTGGAAGACGTCTGTGACGATGGAACGATGGGGGTGATATCCGAACACGTGAAGCATCACGACGCGCACGACAAGCGCTAAGATCAGGGAGACGACGATCCACCGGCTCACGATACTCATGGCTCAATCACCGCCCACGGCCTGTGCTCAGCCAAATCTTGTTCGACGCGACCCGCGATCCGCTTAAAGTGTCGATATGATCCCTGGGTATCATGGAATGCAGCCGCTACACCCTGCGTTGCCCTCCACGCCATTCCCGTCAGTCCAGCCGTAAAGAAAGTTCTTCGCTGAATTTCCATTCGTTCCTCCCGACCGTAAAGGCACTTGTGAATCAAAGGAGCCTCAAACTCCGTAATGCTCAAATACCTGTTGCTCACCCGAAACTTGTTCGACAAGCCGTCGCTACACTGGCCACCATCGCAATATCGCAATTCCCGCCGGAACCGTCACAAGCAGCGCCAGGATCAGCCACGCCCCCGGATGCGCAAAGTTGAACGTCCACCCCACTCCAATTCGCTTTCCCACCAGCAGCGCTGGATCCTGCGGATTGTAATAGAAGATCCCTCCGTGCCAGCACGTATCCGGCGTGACCTCGCCACGAGGCGCGTCCGGTCGCTGCATGCGCCGAACCGCAATCACCGTGACCACGACGATGACGGTCATCATCCCGCCAGCGAAGCCAAAGAACTGCCCCGGCGAGAAATAATGCAGCGGCAGCAACCCCATCATGGTGAACAAGCCGCCCACCATCCAAGTCCACCCGACCAGGATCACCGAGACCGGGGAGTTCCATGCGCTGCGTCGCGCGCCCCACCACGCCGCAAGCGCGATAGCCGCCATCATCAGCGTCAGTGCACCGCCGACCGCTAGTGGAGCGTAGACGCCCATAGCCGTCCGCTCCGCCCACCTGTTCGACGCGCCCTGCAAACCCCAGTGCGTCGGAAACCGCTGAGGCAATTGCGCCCGGTGCGCGTGCAGATGCGCCGCAGTAGCCGCCAGTGCGCCCAGCGGCGCCGCCAGCAGCGCCACCAGAATCGGCGTCCAACTTCGGGTCGCATCCGGGTCGCCGGCCGTCAGCTCCGCGCTCCGCATCCGCACCGCACCATTCGCCGCCCGCGGCATACGGTTGAACATCCGCCACACATTCCAGCCGCCCGCCAGCACCACCGCCAGCCAAAACCCGATATCCCAGATCCAGAACAGATGAGTCACCAGCGGCGGCAGCAACAGCGATACCGCCACCGCCGCTACTGTCCACGGCAGCAGCCGCAACTCGTACTCCCGTACCAACGCCGGCCGCTCGCGCTCGCGAAATTCTTCCGTCACCGTCGCGCCAAACAGACGCTCGCGCCGCGACAGCCACGGCACCACGTGCCACAGCGCCGCCACCAGCGCCACCGGTATCGGCATCAACCATCGCACCGCCATCATGAGCCCGCCAATCTTTCCGCTAACCCGCGTAATTCGCGCGCCAGTGTGCCTGTGCTCGCTCCCTCGGCCCGCATCTGTGCTGTCATTTCCCTCAGCCGCCGCCGAAACATCTCCATCCGCTCCCGGCTCGCGCCCTCTCGCGCCGTGCGCTCCACCACCGTGACGCGCCGCCCGTGCCGCAGATCCAACCATCCTTCCTCGGCCAGTTCGCGATACGCCAGCGCCACAGTATTGAAGGTGATCCCCAGTTCGATCGCCAGCCGCCGAACCGAGGGCAGCGCTTCGCCCGGGCGCAGTTCGCCCTCTATCAGGCTCGCGCGCAGCCCATCGACAATCTGTCGGTAAACGGCGACCGGCGATTCTACGTCGATCTGCAGCCTGGGTTTTTTTCTGGTCATCTGTACACTGTCCATGTACAGTGTACAGATTCTCCGGCATTCGTCAACACAATGAAGAGACACCCTGCCGCGCTAGCTGCTTAGTGCAAATCGCCGATGTACTCATTGACACTGCCTCAATGAGCGCCTCGGCCTGAATGCGTCGATCGAGGGAAGCACGGGTGCCGCTCGCCACTCGATCCGATCATGGAAAGACGACGTTAAGCTCTGATTACAATTCCCGATCGGCAAAGGAGTTCTTCCGCTGCTCAACTGCCTCTCTGAGCCGAGCCGCCTGAACCATTAGATAGTTCTGTTCCGGAAGGCTGGTGGTTCCGACCGCGGCGGCCCGATAGTGTTGGATGGCTTTCTCGAAATCGCCAAGCATCTCGAACAGATGACCACGCACGGCATCGAGCCGATAATGTTTGCTCAGGAGTTCGTCGCTGTCCAGAGCCCGGAGACGCTCCAGTCCGCTCGCTGGCCCATGCACCATCGCGACGGCGATGGCCTGGTTGAGCATAACCATGGGGCTGGGCGCAACGCGCTGAAGCAGGTCGTACAGCGCCAGGATCTGTGGCCAGTCGGTATCCTGCGCCTGCGCCGCCTCATCATGAACGGCGCTGATCGCCGCCTGCAACTGGTAGAGGCCCACAGCTCCTTTCGAGAGAGCGAGCGTCAGCAGAGTGGTGCCTTCGGCAATCTCGTCCCGGTCCCAGAGACTGCGGTCCTGTTTGTCCAACGGGATGAGCACGTCACCGGGGCCAGTGCGCGCTGCTCGACGTGCATCGGTCAGCAGCATCAGCGCCAGAAGGCCGGCGACTTCGGCGTCCTCTGGGAGTAAGTCCCGCGTGCTTCTGGTTAGTCGGATGGCTTCGCGCGCCAGGTCGAGCCGCTGCAGGCTAACGCCGACGCTGCTTGCGTACCCTTCGCTGAAGATCAGATAGAGCACGTGGAGAACCGCGGGTTGACGTTCCCTGCGCTCCTGCGGAGTTGGCAGGCCAAAGGGAACGCCCGATGTCTTGATACTTTGTTTGGCTCGGCTGATGCGCTGCGCCATGGTCGATTCAGGAACCATAAATGCGTTGGCAATCTCGGCTGTGGTAAGGCCACCCACGGCCCGCAGCGTGAGCGCAATGGCCGAGGATTTGCTCAGGGCCGGGTGGCAGCACATGAACAGGAGTACGAGTGTATCTTCGGGATCCATATCCGCCTCGATTGCTTCTGACGGCCCGATCGTTGGCTCTTCTTCTGGCGTAATGGCGGTCTCACGCTGGCGACGCGCCATCTCGTTGCGAATCATGTCCGTCATCCGCCGCGATGCGACTCGGATCAGCCAGCCGCGCGGGTTTTCGGGAATCCCCTCCTTTGGCCACTGCAGGAAGGCCGCGAGCATCGCTTCCTGAACCGCATCTTCGGCGGACGCAAAGTCACGGAAACGGCGCGCAACGCATCCGAGCACCTGCGGCGCGAGTTCACGCAGCAGGTGCTCGGATGCGGGGTCCCACGGAGCTGTGTTCGCAGCTTCCGTCACAGCATCTCCTCGGGCGGCCCGCTCATGATGGGGCGCACCTCGATAGGCATGTCGAGGGGAGCCCCGCCGGGCCCAGGAGCTGTCGAGATGCGGGCCGCAATGGCATACGCCCGCTCCGGGCTATCCACGTCCACGATCCAGAAGCCAGCTAGAAACTCCTTCGACTCCGCGAAGACCCCGTCGGTGACAGGAGCGCCGCTTTTTCCGGCCCGCACCAGCCGGGCCTGATCCGGAAAGGAAAGGCCCTCGCCCGAAACCCACTCGCCGGCCTCGTGCAGGTCGCGGTTCACGTTGTGCATGAAGTCGATGTGCGCCCGCAGATCGGCCTTCGGCCACGCCGGAACTCCCGCTCCGGCTCGCATTGTGTTCATCATTAAAATGTATTTCATCGGGAATCTCCTCTGGGTTTAGTGTGAATATCGCAATCTGAGCCTCGATTTAGGTTTACCGCGGAAGGCGGGCCGTTCGGACCTCAGATCGCGCTTTCATCCGGTAGTCGGAGCGGGGGCGGGATTCTCGACACGCGCTCGCCAAAAAATTGCTACGAATTTCCGGGGCCGTGTTGAATTGTCACCTCGGGAACCGAGGTCTCAGGCCGATTTTGAATCAAAATTCTGGGCACAATAAGGCCACAATAACGGTTCCTCGGTATGCCTATTAGCGCCAAATGGAGCCATCCATTTGCCCAGCGTTTCTACAAGTTACGGGATTCTGGCTCACTGTCACGTGGGAGGTCGAACGGTCTAAGCCGCGAGGCTGCGCTCAAATGGGACGACGAGTAAATTCGAGACGTTGCAAGCCCCCGCAACCAAAAAACTGATGATTCTAAATGGCTTCCGATATGAGTTCGGAGGCCGTTTCTGCATCTGGAGTCAATTTAGGCAAATCTTGGGCAAGGAATTCCTTGTCTAGAAGTGCTCCGAGTTGCTCGGCGACTCGTACGTCGTCCGAGGTTATGAGGTGGGTGTAGCCCAAGGTGGTTTTGGCATCGACGTGACCGAGCCGTTCCTGACGGACCGCCATCGGTGCCCGAAGCGAATCGAGCAGTGTGGCGTTCCCGTGCCGGAAGGCGTGGGCTCCCCCGCCCAGACCCAAATCCTTCAGGACGGGCTTTAACGCCCTCTTGACGAAGTTGTCCGGTTCGAGACGAACTCCGCCGTCGATGAGCTTGCCCTTCTTGGAAAGCCGACCCGGTGTCAGGAACAAAGGCTCGTCTGCTGCCCTTCCCTCCACGAACGGACGCAAGTGCTCCGTCAGTGACGGCGACAGGCTGAAGACCCGCCGTTTCACCTGCCCATTCCTGACCCCGGCTTTCGGAGCTTTGAGTTTGCCTCGCAACGTTCGTGACCGTTGCACCACGATGATGCGATGGCTCACGTCGACATCCCCGACATTGAGACCACAAATCTCGCCCCGTCGAATTCCCGTCTCCGCGACCAGTCGCCAAACCGTTGTACCCTTTGCGACGAATTCCATTAAGAATAGAGGTCACACACGTAGCCGTTGCTCAATGAATTCCTCTCGGATGCGAGTTCATCCCAGTGAGCATCCATTTTGGCGACTGCCTCGGGCCGAGCTAACCGTTCTGAATGAGTGACTCGCCTCGAGGTTAACGGTGAACTCTGAATTCTCGTCGGCTTTGCGGAACACAGCATGGTTTAGTGCAAATTAAGCCTTCAAGATTGTCGGTTGGCATGGTCTCCTCTCTGATGGCCCCTCATCGGCCACGTCCTCGCAATCGGGCCGGATTGGTCAAGTGCACCTTTGGCGCGTGACGAAGCCGTGAGGATGTCCTATAGTGGCGTCTCCAGGTGCTCGATGTACATGAGCGGTGACCAGCTTCGTGCCGGACTGCAGAACGATGAATTCGTTCCGTTTTTTCAGCCTGTTGTAACACTTCGTACCGGCGAAGTTGCTGGAGTGGAGGTCCTGGCGCGATGGCTCCATAAGACCTTTGGTGTCATTCCGCCAGGGGACTTTATCGCTACGGCAGAACAGGAAGGGCTGATCGGCGATCTCACCGCCATGGTGATCGCTAAGGCGTTTACCGCTGCCAAAATCTTGCCCAGTTCCCAATGGCTGGCGGTCAATATCTCCCCGTATCTGCTGCGTGATCTGAGGCTTCCCAAGCGTATTCGAGAAGCTGCCGAAGCCACCGGTCTTCCCCTGGACCGGGTAGTCGTCGAGATTACCGAGAGTGCGCTGGTGGACAACCTGGAGCATGCGCAAACGATCGCAACGGAGCTAAAGGCACAAGGATGCCGGTTGGCGCTCGACGACTTTGGGACCGGGTACTCGAGCCTGCTTCATTTGCAGTCCCTCCCTTTCGACGAGTTGAAAGTTGATCGAAGCTTCGTTGGTTCCATGATGGAACGGCGCGAAAGCCGGAAGATTGTCTCGGCGGTGGTAGGCCTGGGTCAGAGCCTGGGAATGACGACCATTGCTGAGGGCGTGGAGACCGAGCACCAGGCAGAGATGCTGCTGTTGCTGGGGTGCGATATGGCCCAGGGATGGCTTTTCGGAAGGCCTGTCCCCGCAGAACAACTCGGCGCAATGACGGCAGCGCATTCTCTTCGAATTCCATCGCAATTCAGCTCCAGGCTGTGGCGGGATATCTCGTATAACTCGCCCGCGGGCCCGCGGCTCGCCCATTTGCAGGCCCTCTACGACGGTGCTCCTGTGGGTCTTGCGTTTCTGAGCCCGGACCTGCGGTACATCAGCATCAATCAGGATCTCGCGGCAAAGCACCGGGTTCCAGCCCATGAGCACCTGGGCCGGTCGGTCGCGGAAATGATTCCGGAGATCTATTGCCAAATCGAACCTCACCTGCGCCGCGCGCTCGCGGGAGAAGCGATAATCAATGCCGATGTCACACTGGGGGCAAGCGACCAGGAAAAGCATTCTTTCCTTGCCTCCTACTTGCCCGCCTTCGATGAAGCGGGCGAGGTGGTGGGAGTCTCGGTGGCGGTCGTTGATATCACCGATCGCAAGCGCGCGGAAGCTGCTCTGCATGAGAGTGAGGATCATTACCGTCACATGGTGGAGTTAAACCCGCAGATTCCCTGGGTGCTGGATGCCGAGGGGATGGCGACGATGATCAGCCCTCGCTGGCAGCAGATCACGGGTATGAGCGAGGAGGAGTCTCGGGGGCGGGGATTCATAAATGCGATCCACCCGGCGGATCAGACACTGGTCGAAGAGGCCATCAAGCATTCGCTCCGCACGGGCGACCCGATAGATGTGGAATGTCGCGTCCGCACCTCCAGCGGAGAGTGGCGCTGGATGCATTCACGGGGAGCTCCGCGGCGCGATGCCGCAGGGAAGATCATCCGCTGGTACGGCAGCGCGGACGATATCGAGGGCCGCAAGCGACTTGAGGAAGAACTGCGGCGGCAAGCGAGTTAGGAGCATTCGATACTCATCGATCATGGGTGGACGCTAACCTGGTTCTGCTGTTCCATCATGCCCCTGATCGCTGTTCGAAAAACTGAGATCCCAGTCTGTTAAATTTGACCTGCGCGCCGGACAGCAGGCCTCAGGAAACTTTGGGTAACCAACTCATTCTAAAAACTGCTTCATCCGGGAAGACTCGGCATAGATCAATGTCGCCGGGAAGAAGATGCGCTGGCCGTCGGTCGCTGAGAAGGTCGTCGAGGAATTGATCGACGCCGGTTCGGCCAGGGCCGCGGTTTCCCGACGGCATCGAACCAGCACAAACCAGGGCTCTGTCACTGCTGCGCGGCATGCCGCGCTTAAAGAATGTATTGGCGAAGACGCATCCTTCGCGACACGTTCGCCAGCTAATATCAATCGGTTCCGGGGATGGTCACGGCGATAGACGTTCGGCCTTCGTGGGCCACTGCGAAGGGATGGTAAAGCGCCATCTCTCCCAATCGGCCTGAATGGGACCAAGGTCCAATAGACACGCGCTGACCCGACAACCTATCGTTCAAACTACGGGATACAGCGACTTAATGCGCATTTGCCACCGCCCTCGCAAGCAAGAGAGCTAATATTTGCCTGATTTGCCGTTCCGCCGACCCTCTACTCCTTAGTGGGCAGTAAAGCCGAAGTTTGGTCGAAAGTTTCGAAGGCGTACTCCAGCCGTTTTGCAGGAGATTCTCAGAATTTACCTGCACTACTCCTCAGCAACGACCGTATACCCCGCACTGTCCTGATTCCAGAAGGAGATCTGTCGTGAACGAGTCCGTCCCGAATCTCATCTTGAGCGGGGGAGCCGCGCTTTCCCCGATGTTGCTCCGTCTGGATCAGCTGCAGACGGTCGATGATCTGCACGCTGCTCCCGTCGATGGCGCCGGCATTGCCGAGCCTCTTCCCCGGAGAACTCTCAACGTTTTGTTCGCCGATCCTCAGCCAGTGGTGCTGGCAGGAGTGACCGCTCTGCTCGCCAGCCACGAGCGGGTGAGAATTGTCGGCGAAGCACGCAACGGGCGCGAGGCGGTGGACCGATTCCTGGCGACAAAACCGGATGTGGGTATCTTCGAGGTACAAATGCCGCTACTCGGCGGAATCGAGGCTGTGGCCGTGATCCTGCGGCAGGTTCCGGACGCGCGACTGGTGATGTTCACGACCTGCCAGAGTACGGAGGACGTCTATCGCGCCGTGCGGGCGGGCGCCCGAGGATATGTATTCAAGAATGCGCCAGTGGAGGAACTGATCCAGAGCATCTGCGCGGTCTCCGCAGGACATCAATGGATTCCTTCGGCCGTCGGAGCCCAGCTGGCACGTCGCATTGTCGAGCGCGAGCTCACCACACGCGAGCGCGAGGTGCTGGTCGGCATTACCAGCGGCAAAAGCAACAAAGAGATAGGAGTGGTACTGAATATCAGCGAGGCTACGGTCAAAGTGCACGTTACCCACATCCTCGAAAAGTTGAGGGCGAGCGGCCGTACGGACGCCATTCGCGTCGCAGTGCAGCGCGGACTGGTGCACTTCGACCTTGCTGGTGCGGCGTGACAGACGGCGGCTACGACGATGGTAGGATTTCCACTTCTCCCGGGAGCAGGAGGCCGGACGACCGACTTATTTCCGATACCGCGCCCCATCGGCTGCCTGATTGTACAGCGCAGGAACGCAAGCTAAGATCGGCCGTAAATCACCCAAACCGCATGCTGTACGAAGCGTGCCGAGCAGGAGAAATTTCATGACAACACCAACACTGACACATACGGACCAGGAAATTCAGACGAATGTAATGGCTGAGT
>JBAUZR010000762.1:0-4552 GCA_049585375.1 Acidobacteriaceae bacterium | reverse complement strand
GGCGGCGGCATCAGCGCGCTCTTCATGCTGATTCTGGCTCCGATTGCAGCGATGCTGATCCAGCTGGCGGTTTCGCGGTCGCGCGAGTACGAGGCGGACGCGACAGGGGCGCACATTACGGGGAATCCTTACGCTCTGGCGAGCGCTCTGGAGAAGCTGGACGCGTATTCAAAGAGGATGCCGATGGCGGGATCGCCGACAACGGCGCACCTGTTTATTGTGGAGCCGCTGCTGAGCCGCGAGATGTTTGCAAATCTGTTCTCGACACATCCGCCGATTGCGAAGAGGATCGAGCGGCTGATCGGGCGGCCGAGCGTGTACGGCGCGCCGCAACGCTGAGCGTCAATAGAAGACGATCGCGACACGATAGGTTGTAAAGCCGGCCTGGCTGGCAGTTGGGGCGCACGCTCCCACGGCAGCTTTGCGGAAATCGCGGCTGTGGATCACTTGCACCACCTGGCTGGGAAGCTGACTCAAATCCGGCGTCTGGAAGTGCACGAGGGAGCGGGCGCCGGGAGGCATACCGCTCGTCGAGGCACACGCGGCTTCGGCTGGAGCAGAGGGAGAAGCGGCGTCGACACCCTGTTCGTGGAGGAGCGTGCGCAGGCGCTGCTCCACCTGCGCTGGCGTGAGGGCTTCGTTCGTCTGGGCAAAGTCCTCGACGGCGTAGAGGGTGGGACCGCGACGCAGCACAGCCACGCCCAGGGCGTTCATCTTCGGGTCAAGGATGTTGGTGCGATGCGGAGTGGAGTGCATCCACTGGTTCTCCAGTGAATCGGGAGTCGGGCCCAGGGCGACATTTTCGGCGATGGCGCGGAAATGGGCTCCTGCACGGTCAGCGCGCGTCATCAGATCGGGCTCGCCGGGATATTGATGGGAGAGGCTGGGCTCGCGGAGCATCCACTGGGCATGCGCCTCGGCAGCGGCGGCAAGGGCTGCGTTCCACGCGAGCGGCGGCAGGCCTTGTTGCTGACGATCCTGATTGGTGAGAGCGAAGACGCGGCGGGCATCGGAATCCGCCTGAGCGTGCGCGAAGGGCAAAGGGGCGATGAGGATCGCCGCAGCGAACATCAGTGAGAGGAATTTGTATCGAAAAACCATGTCGCTTCCCTGCCCTGCCCGTCTACCGGGCGAAGTCCTCGGGGCGCTCGCGTTTCCAGTCGAGGAACGCCTCTTCCAGAGTGTATTGCCAGACGTAGCCGAGCTGCCGCAAGCCTGCGGGATCGACGGAAGTGGAGCGGAAGAGTTTGCGCACGCGCACCGGACTGATGGGCTGGCGGACGCCGAAGGCGCGGGCGACGGCGTCAATGGGATAAGCCATCCCCAGCAGCAGCGAGCGCGGCACACTTATGGGAGTGCGTCGGATGCCGGCAACCTTGCGGATGGCATTCACGTAGCCCTCGAGTGTGCCCGGGGGATCCATGGAGAAATTGAGCAGGATGACTGCTTCCCGGCTGCGATCCTGAAAATCAAGGCCGAAGCGAATGCAGCGGCAGAGCTCTTTGACATAACCGCCGGCCTTGCGCGTCTGGCGGTTGCCCGTGTAGACGAAGTAGCCTTTGACCACGCTGCGCACGAGGCGCGTGACGTTGCCGCCCTCGCCGGGTCCGAAGACCACCCCGGGACGCAGGATGAGGAGCCGGCGACAGGGGCAGCCGGACTGCCATCCGAGGTGGATCTTTTCGGCGGCGAGCTTGGAGATGCCATAGGGGGTATCCGGAACGGGCGGAGAGGATTCGGACTTGAGGTCCTCGGAGGGGCCGTAGGGAGAGATGCTGCTGGTAAAGACTATGCGCGAACAGCCGACCGAGGAAGCCCAGGCGCAGACGTTTTCGGCTCCGGGGAGATTCGTTTCGAAGTACTCCTGGGATGCATGACCGGGTTCGCGATGAATGGCGGCGAGGTTGAAGATGAGGTCGGCTTTGGGCAGCAGGGACGCGGGGATTGGCTGACGAACATCCCAGCGAACGAAATCGATTCGGCCCTGGGCGAGGCCATGCTGCAGCTCAGCGCAATACGGTTCGTTGCGGGGCGGCAGCAGATCGACGAGGACGATCTTCTTCGCCGATCGGTCGCGCAGCCATTCCTGGGCCAGATGCGTGCCGATGAAGCCGGTGCCGCCGAAGAGGACTACGGTGATCTCATCGGGGCTGACTGTCGAATGCGCGGCCGTGGGGGTATCGCCTACCAACGCGATGTCTCTCCGGAGGCGAGTTCGGCGAGTTCATCAACGGGAGCGGCGATAACTGGAGAATCCGAATGATCCAGGAGGGAAAGGAAGCGATCGGCGATGGCCTGGATGGAGAAATGGGCTTCAGCGTAAGCGCGTCCATGGGCGCCATAGCGGGCGCCGAGAGCGGGATCAGCCAGGAGACGCTCGGCCGCGGCGATGAGGCCGGTGGAATTATCGGGTGAGACAACAAAGCCGGCGCCGGCGCGTTCGACGATGCGTGCTGCCTCGTTTTCCGCCGGCGCTGCGACGATGAGGGCGCGGGCGGCGCAGAGATAGGAGAGCGTTTTGGAGGGCACGGCAAAGGCGCCCGCCTCAGAATCGAGCAGCGTGATGAGCACGTCTGCGGAGGCGAGGACCTCGGCAAGGCGCTGATAGGGCTGGAAGGGCAACAGCCTCAGAACATCGGAGCGGACCTCGTGCTTTTTGCTGGCCAGCCAGTCGGCGCCGGCGCCCCCGGCAATCACGATCAGGCGCGCGTTGCCGGCCGTCTCCAGTTGTTTGGCGAGGGCGAGCAGCAACTCGGGACGATGTTTCATGCCGAGGGTGCCGGAGTACATGAAGCAGAATCTCTCGGCCGCGCCGTTTTCGCGCGCCCAGGCATTGTCGCGAGGCAGGGGCACAACCTCATCGAGGGGCGCCCAGTTGGGAATCACGGCGATCTTGTCGGGCGGCACGCCCCAGCGCATCAGAAGGTTGGCAAAGCCGGGAGCGATGCAGACGACCGCATCGGAGCGATGCAGCAGCTTCTTTTCCAGGCGCTCGAAGTAGAACCCGCCGACGGAAGCCAGCAGGCGGGCCTTCTTTTGCAGGACGAAGCGAGCGGCGACGCTGTAGACATCCTGCAGCCAGAAGACGAAGCGGGCGTTGTGCGCGCGGGCCGCCTTCTGCAGGATGCTCTGCGCGTCGAGTGGCATGTTGGCGGAGATCACCACATCGGGCCGGAAGCGGTCGAGCCGCTCGGCGACGACATGTCCATATTCGAGATCTGCCTGGCGGCGGGTGAACAGGGAGTGCTTGGCAAAGGCGCGGGTGATGTGCAGCCCCTCGATGACGAGGCCGGAGGGGGCGCCGGAGGTTGGTCCTTTGGGCGTAGAGTGGTTGTCGGCGAAGTAGAGGTGCAGGACCTGATGGCCGCGCCGGGCCAGCTCGCGGCTCAGCTCGATCTGAAACGCGTGGCCGCAGAATTCGTTGACAAGGATACGCATAACGATCTCAAAAGGGGCGAACGCCGCACACGGCGAGTTTCTGATTTCTGGGACTCATTCAGAAACTCCCATGCGTTCGGGTAGACGATTTTCGCTGTGCGTTAATTACAGCCCAGGCGGGCGCGGAACACCAGAGGGAAAATGCAAATCTCTCAAAATGGAATGTTGAAAAATAAGGACGCGCGGGGTGCGGCGCAGGGTTCATTGTCCGGGCGGTTAGTATGGTTGTCAAGCCAGGGGGCGAAAGGCGCGGAGCGCGCAAATTTCCTGTTTTCCGAGAGCTTATCCAGGTGGGATCCGGTGCACTGAATGTGGTTGTGGCGCCTTCCGGCGCGAAGGGCCGGTGGGCGGCCGACATGGGCGAGCGGCTGCGGCGGCAACCGCTGGCCTTCATCGGCGTGGGACTGATCGTGCTGTTTGCGGTGATGGCTGTGTTTGCGCCGGTGCTGGCGCCGTACAATCCAGCTGCGCTGGATCTGCTGCACCGGCTGGCCGGGCCGAGCCGGGCTCACTGGCTGGGGACCGATGAGCTGGGCCGGGACGTTTTGTCGCGGGTGATCTGGGGTGCGCGGCTGTCGCTGACCGTGGCGATTTCGGTAGTGAGCCTGTCGTTGTTTCTTGGGCTGGTGTTCGGCGGAATTGCCGGCTACTACGGGCGCTGGACCGATGTGGTCATCAATACATTTCTGATGAATGCGTTCCTGGCGCTGCCGGGCATTTTGCTGGCGATTGCTTTCGTGGCGTTCCTGGGGCCGGGGTTGCTGAACCTGATTCTGGCGCTCTCGATTGGCGGGTGGGTTGGCTATGCGCGGCTGGTGCGGGCGCAGGTGCTGGCGGTACGGGAGCGGGAGTTCGTAGAGGCGGCACGGGCGCTGGGCGCAAGCGATCTTCGGATCTTTGTGCGGCACATTCTGCCCAACATTCTGCAGCCGCTGATTGTGCAGGCGGCGATCGGGATGGCGGGCGCGGTGCTGGCGGAGGCGACGCTTAGCTTCCTCGGTCTGGGTGTGCCGCCGCCGGCGGCGAGCTGGGGATCGATGCTGAACGATGCCCGGCCGTTCCTGTTCGAGGCGCCGCACCTGGTCGTTTTTCCGGCGATCGCGGTGGCGCTGTG
>JBAUZR010000761.1:0-5239 GCA_049585375.1 Acidobacteriaceae bacterium | reverse complement strand
AGAAGGCTTCAAAGGAGTCGAAGGCGGGGATGGAGAATTCGCGGGCGAAGGCCTCGCGGGTTTCGGGCGAGCGAGCGGTGACACCGGCGATGGTGAGGGGGACGCTATAGACGCGGCGGAGATTGTGGAGATGGAAGCGGGCGGCAAAGCCGGCGCCGACGAGTCCGATGCGGAGGGGGTGGGTCATTTTTGAGATCAGTGTTGCGCGGCGGCTTCGAGGCGTTTGGTTTCCGGGGTGATGAAGCTGATGACGTGATAGGTGGCTGGAGTGGATCCAGCATTGCGGACGGCGTGGAGGGTGTTCGACGCGTTGAAGATGACCGAGCCGGGGCCGAGCCGGGTCCACTTGCCGTTGCCGAAGGCTTCTACGGTGCCGTGATCGACGACGATGATTTCCTCGTTGAAGTGGCGGTGCGGCGGGTGAGACTGGCGGCCGGGCTCGAGCGTGGTGGCGTGGACTTCGAGCTGATCGAGGGTGGCGGTGGGGGCGCGGAAGAACTGGCGCGACTCGCCATTCGCATTTTTGACGACGGGGATGGAGTTCCAGTCGTAGACGGACCAGCCGAGGATGGGGGATTTGGGAGCGGCGACGGCGAAGGCGCACGTGGTGGCGAGGATGGAGACGAGGGCAATGGCGAGGTCGCGGCGAGTGAGTCGCAAGAGAAGGCTCCTGGACGGCAGAGTTGGGGCGAATCCATTGTGCACTTTGGAGCCGGAAGGGCCGGTGACGCATTGATTCGCGATGACAACAATATGTCGATAATCCGGATCTTGTCAAAGCCGACTGAGAGTCATGTGTTGGCACGAGCGGGATCTGAGCGGATCCGTTGACATCCAGGGAAGATGGTTAATAAAGTGTGGGTCGCCAACGAATTCACGATGGTGTGTGCGCGAAAGGGCGAGGAATGAGATCGAGAGGCGAATGGGCGAGGCTGGTGGCGATGGGCTGCGTGGTGGGAGCGATGGCGGGCCTCGCAATGGGACAAACGCATACGGCTCAGGGCACAGGCCTGGTCGTGGATGCGCGGGTGCGGATTGTGGTGGATGCGGACGAGCCGCAGGCGGTGAAGACGGCGGCGAACGATCTGGCGAACGACTGCGCGAAGGTCTTCGGCGTGAAGCCGCGCGTGGAGGAGCAGGCGAGCGGCGTGGCGGACACGACGATTGTGATTGGCGAGGCGGAGAAGTTGCCCGCGGAGGAGCGTCCGTCAGGACTTCATGATCCTGAGTCGTTTTCGATTGCGGTGAAGGGGCGGGCCGTGGTGCTGTCCGGCGCAGATATGCGGGGGACGATCTACGCGATCTATGAGTTCTCCCAGGAGTATCTCGGCGTCGATCCGCTGTACTACTGGACGGATCATGAGCCGGAGCGGCGGGCGCGGGTGGTGCTTTCGGCGGGACTGGAAAAGGTGTTTCCGGCGCCGGTGTTTCGGTATCGCGGGTTCTTCATCAACGATGAGGATTTGCTGACGGGATGGGCGCCGGGGGCGAAGGATCACACGGGAATTTCGCTGGCGGTGTGGGACAAGGTTTTTGAGACGGTGTTGCGGCTGAAGGGGAACATGATCGTGCCGGGGACGTGGATTTTTCCGAACGATCCGCAGGTGAAGGCGGCGGGCGAGCGGGGTCTGATCGTGACCGAGCATCATGCGATTCCGCTGGGATTGAATGTGGCGCGCTGGCCGCGGGATGTTCCGTACAACTACACCGAGCATCCGGAGATTCTGGAGCGGGCGTGGAGGGATGCGGTGGCGGAGTATCCAAAGGGGCAGGAGATCTTGTGGGATGTGGGGCTGCGGGGCTTGTCGGATGTGAGCTACGCATCCATGGATCCGAGCGTGCGGGACAACGACAAGGCGCTGGGTGCGCTGATCAGCAAGGCGATCCGGGATCAGATGGGGATTGTGCGCGAGGCGCATCCTGATGCGCACTTTGTGACGGATCTGTGGCAGGAGGGAGCGAGGCTGGAGCAGGCGGGTTATCTGCACATTCCGCCGGAAGTGACGACGGTGTGGGCGGACGACGGATCGGGGTACATCCAGGACAAGGGCGAGGTAAAGGCGGGCGAGGGGACCTACGATCACATCGCGATGCTGAACGGAAGGGCGAATCAACTGAGCGAAATGGTGCCGGTGGCGCGCACAGATGAGGAGCTGCGGCGGTACATCGACGCCGGGGCGACCGAGTACATGCTGGTGAACACCAGCGACATTCGTCCCGTGACGATGAGCGCGCGGGCGATTATGGATCTGGCGTGGCAGGGACATCTGACGGGAGCGGAGAAGGGCGATGTTCCGCCGGACGCGGCTGCCAATGATTTCTATAAGGCGTGGGCGACGGAAGAGTTTGGGGCGAATGCGGCTCCGGCGATCGCAGATGTCTACAAGGCGTACTTTGCGGCTCCGGCGCAGTATGGGACGCCGGCGCATGAGTACGGCGATCAGTGGTATGAGGACGAGACGCGAATGCTGCTGCTGACGGCGATGATCGACTCGCCACTGTACTCGATTCCGAGCCAGTCGCCGAAGTGGGAGATACCGCGGATGGTTGGGGAAGGCTATGGGCGTCCCAACTACGGCGGCAAGGCGTGGATGCAACGGACGGCGGCGCACGAGGTAGAGCAGTGCGGCGGAGCGCAGGCGCGGTGGGATGCGGTGTGGGCAAAGGCGCAGGCCGCGGCGGCGCAGGTGCCCGCCGGACGGAAGGAGTTCTATCAGGGATCGGTGCTGACGATGGTTACCATCAATCGCGAGAGCAACCGGATGCTGCTGGAAATTTCGAAAGCGATTTTGGACTCGCAGAAGGGCGACACGGCGGCGGCGCAGCGGGATGCGGCGGAGGCAGTCGCGGCGGTGGCGGCGATCCGCAAGGCCCAGGCGGCGGCGGAGTATGGCAAATGGAAGAACTGGTATCGCGGGGACTGGCTGGATGGGGTGTATCGGACGCAGCAGGTGGTGGAGGCGTATGCGGCGCTCCTCGAGGATCCGCTGACACATCTGGCGCCGCCGATTTTGTGGAACGGATGGGAGGGGTACTACCACATCATGCATTACGAGGGAGATCGGGAGGCGGATGTGCGGTAGGGCAGCGTATAGCGTATAGCGGATAGCGTCGGCGGGGACCTGGCCCGGGTTTAACAGCTTTGCTGGGGGACGGGTTCACCCTTGCCGGTGGTGGTTAGGACGATGGCGGCGGTGATGATTAACGCTCCGCCGATCCAGGCGCCAGGGCCGAGACGGTCGCCGAGTACGAGGACGCCGAGGATGGACCCCAGAGCGGGTTCGATGTTGAGGAAGACGCCGGCGCGCGAGGCGGGCACGCGATGGAGTCCCCAGTTCCACAGGAGCGTGGCGGCGGCGGTGCAAACGAGACCGCTGGCAGCGACTGCGCCCCAGACGGTCCAGCCGAGGCCGCGGACGGGCGGCAGGCCATCCTGCAGGAGCACCCAGGGAATAAGCATGGCGGTTCCGGCGAGGAGGGTCCAGCAGGTGACGGACAGGGGCGAGCGTCCGCGCAGGATGAGGCGCTGATTGAGGAGGACCCATCCCAGGGCGATGATGAGGGAGAGAACGACGAGCAGATCGCCCCATAGATTGCCGCTGTGAATGCCGCCGTGGGCGCTGGCGACGATGAGGGCGATGCCGGCGGTGGATCCGGCGAGAGCGAGCCAGCCTTTCGTGTCGAGCCACTCGTGGGCGAAGAGCGTGGCGCCTGCGGCGAGGAGCACGGGCATGGTGCCGACCATGAGCGCGGCGTGGCTGACGGTGGTGAGCTTCAGTCCTTCAAACTGCACCATGAACTGCAGAGGGACGCCGAGAAGGGCGCCGATGAGGATGAGGTTCCACTCGCGGCGGGTGAACTGCGGTTTTTCGAGGATGGGGAGCAGGCCGAGACAGGCAAAGAGGAAGCGGTAGAGAACGTAATGGCCGACGTTGAGACGGGCGAAGGCGATTTTGCCGAAGAAGAAGCCGGTGCCCCAGCAGCAGCCGGCGAGGGCGCAGGCGATGTAGCCGATGGCGCGTTCGATGGGGCGGCGCTGCTGGAGGACCGGAGGGGCGCTCATGCGGTGCTCCGCAGCCGGGATTTGGATCGCTCCGGCAGGGGAGGCCTCATGCGGTCGCGGGACTCCTGATTGCGGCCGAAGGCGAACTTTGCAGGAGGGCACGCCACTCTTCACCCAGAAAGAGTCGAATCGCGGCGATGCCGGCCGCTCCGGCCTGCACATAGGCCGCGGCGTTCTTCTCGGTCACGCCACCGAGGGCGAGCACGGGCGCGGGCTGTGCCTGCCGGACGGCGGCGCGCAAAGCGGCGAGGCCCTGTCCGCGGGACATTCCCTGGCCGGTCATTTTCTCAAAGACGGGTGAGAAAAGCAGAAGATTTGCGCCACTTGCCTGCTGAATCTCTTCGGGAGAATGGCAAGCGGCGCTGATAACGAGTTCGCGTCCGGCGCGGGCGTAGGCCTGGGTGGCGGCCTGCAGGGCGGCGACTCCTGCGTTGGCGTGCAGATGCACGCCGTCGGCTCCGGCATCGAGGGCCAGTTGTGCGGGGCCGTTGACCAGCACCTGCGTCTTATGGGGAGCGCGCTCTGCAGTGCGGACAGCCTGCACGATCTGCGCCGCGAGCGGCTGCAACTCGCCAAGGGGCAGGTCTTTTTCGCGGACCTGGATGAAGTTCACCCCGCCCTGCGCCCACAGTCCGGCCAGCTGGACGAGGCGATCGCGCCGGGCGGCTTCATCGCCGGGAAGAAGCCGGCGGCTCGTGATGGCGTAGAGCAGCATCTGACCTTTAGTGTAAGAGGGAATTCATACGACCTGGTGACTCAACGTTTAAGATGGGCAGGGACCTGTTCCCAATCCAGCACAGGTTCTGCCAACGCATGTCGAAATACGATCTTCTCGTTATCGGATCGGGCCCTTCCGGTCAGCGGGCTGCAGTTTCCGCGGTGAAGAAGGGCAAGAACGTTGCCCTGGTGGAGATGCGCAGCGTCGTAGGAGGCGTGTGCATCAACACGGGCACCATTCCCAGCAAAACGATGCGCGAGGCGGTGCTGCATCTCTCCGGCTACAACTACCGCTCGATCTACGGCATGAACTACCGCGTGAAGGAAAAGATCACGATGGCGGATCTGTCCTTCCGGGTGCAGCACGTGGTGAAAACGGAAATCGACGTGACGGAAGCGCAGCTGTCGCGAAACGGCGTTGAGGTCATGAACGGGGTTGCTCGGTTTGAGGATCAGCAC
>JBAUZR010000760.1:0-8157 GCA_049585375.1 Acidobacteriaceae bacterium | reverse complement strand
ATACAGCACAACGCTTCGTTCAGCTCGCTCGAAGACATGACCATCCGAGAGCTCGCACCGGAAAAAGGGGGTCCGTCGTTCCCCCGTTAAGCGGACTGCATGCGATCAGAATCTGGAGCACTTTGCGTGAAGGTCGCGAGCGGATCCTGCCCAAGAGATAAGTACTGAAAGAAGGCACTACTGACTCTCTCGGAAATGCTTCACGTAGACGGAGTAGCCGAGGGTCCGTCAGAAACTTCTACCCGGCTACTGACAACAGTTGAAAACTCGCCGTTACCTCTGCCCACCCGTATCGCTGTCATTGGCAACTACCTTCCCCGGCAGTGCGGGATTGCGACGTTTACGACGGATCTCTGCACGGCGATCGCGTCGCAATATGGCAGCGTGCGCGTACCGAACGCATCCGGAGACCACGACCGTCTCAGCAGGACATCCTCAAGGCGAGAACGCCGGACGAGCTGCCCGCCCTGGACCTCGCTCATCTGACACGCATGACAGACGACACAAGGCATCCTGCAGCACGCCGTCTTTTCCGTGCCTAACTGCGCGGAAGGCTATACAACGGATGACAACGCCCGCGCTCTGGTCGTGACTGTGTTGTTGCGGGAGCCCGAGCGTTCGACAGTGAGTTAGTATCAAATCTTTCTCGACGTTACCTCGCCTTTCTTGAGCTCGCCTTCAGCGATCAGGTTGGCCGATTCAGAAACTTTCTTGGCTACGACCGTCAGTGGAAGGAAAGTACCGGATCGGAAGACAGTCATGGTCGTGCACTTTGGGCGCTTGAACCGTGCTTGGCCGATCCGCAAATCCGGGACTGCGAGGAGCGAGCGGCCAGTTATTTGAGGCTGCCGTTCCCGCCACTCTCAACTTCACCAGTCCGCGCGGGTGAACGGAGATTTACGGCACAGTGGGGGAACAAGCCCAGTCGGACCAGCAGCCAAGGTGTTGAGTTGATTGGCTGCCCCCAGGAAACCATAGACGCTGACTCTAAATGAGTTTACTAGCTACATGAAGGCGGTACCCATATTGGTATCCCACGATCCTGACGGACTTCATGGAACGAAATCGCACTGCGGCGATCCGCGTCGGCTCGTCGTGAACGGGTAAGTGAGACCTCACCGACGTCGGGCGAAGCTCACGTACAGAACTCTCCGCTCTCTGATGCCTCGGAAGGTGGCTCATGTTCTCTATTTGGGGCGGATTGTCAGTTAACTGGATTCGGTGTGAGAAGCCTGTCTGCTGGTACCTATCCTGAGAGCTGGGACGTAATTTACATATTGCCACTTTTATGCGCCTATCGCTTCATGGTCCAAGCAGGGTCCGCCGTCAACGAGCACCCGCTCGGATCTGTCTCAGGCGGGATGGCGCAATACTGTATTAATGGTATTACTGGGAGGAGGCGCGGCCTGCATAAATCCTTCTTTACTCGAGAGGACATAGAGGATCAATTCGGCACGACTGGAAATACCCAACTTTTCGAAGATGTTGAACATATAATTCTTGACTGTATGAGAACTGAGGCCCAGTTGCTGGGCGACCTCTCGGTTTCCGAATCCTTCAGCAACGAATCGTACAACATCGCGCTCACGCGGCGTGAGCAAATCCTCTCCAGTCGCGTTGACAACCCGCAGCGGAGCCGTCTTGACGAAGGCATCCATGACGAGGCCAAGTAATTCGCTTTTCGCCCAGATTTGACCATTGGCTACACACTCAATGCAGTGGGAGAGACAGACGGGATCATAACTGCCTCTTTCAAACACTCCACGTATGCCTGCACGAAACAACTCAGGTACTAGCTGGCGTTCCTGCCGTTCCAGGAGGACTATGGTTCGAGTATTGGGGCGCAGGCTCCGAATATTTCTCAAAAGCGTCAGCCATTCGACGGGAACGAAACGGTGATGAAGGCCGAGGAGAAGGATGGCGGGAGATCTTTCTGCGATGCACTGCTGAATGGCATGGGCCGTTGAAGCGCAATCGATCACCTCAAATTGCTTTTGTCGCCTCAAATCAGTGGCCAGTAGCCTGGCTGTCATCACATCGGGATCCGTCACCGGCACGATGATCGAGGATGCGATCTCCTCTTCAGCATTCCACGTCATTTCCTTCATGACCCTATCCTTCATCGATCACAGACAGCCAACGGTTTCAGCACACAGGACCAATAGTTCCAAGAATCCTTCGAAGCGGGAGACCGCAGCATCATCTGCTGGATCTGGACCTCAAAATCCCGATGAAGTCCCCAATATCTCAATGGCTTGCGAACTATTGCAAGAGAGTATAACGCCCGAGGGTTCTCTCATCGACGAAGTTGTTGAAGAATCTTTGGTTTCCCGCTTTGAACCCATGTGGCGCGAAGGGGGTATTACCAGGGTTTCATTACTTCGCCTGGTACGGGCTGGAGACTCGGGCAGGCGCAGGGTGAGCAGCCACAAACGGATGACCCTTCCCAACAGTCTCATCCCGGCGCCATTGTCGCTCGATGTGCTCTTTCAACAGGGGCGGCCAGGTCGCGCCGTGGCAGCGCCAAGCCCCGTGGCGCGCGGAGAGATCCATGGATGCGAACGCCGAGGCGACCCGACGGTAGAGCGCGTCGCAGCGGAGGTGCATCGACCTGTTCCGATTGCCACACGTCAGGGTTAGGTAACACCCCTTCCATCCATGATCATTGGACCCGGGATGAGGACAGCGTCCGCAGAGATCAGGAACTGGTTACCTGAAACAGAGAAGTTCGTCTCTGGGATTGCAAAGGCAACCGGTAAGGAAATACCAGGTATTTTGGTTCGCTTGTGCAGGTCACGGGAGCTGGCTACGCTGCTCCCATCGTGGTGAGTGCTCACGCCTGATGCTCGATTCTCTTATGCCCGGACGGGAAGTTCGCTCCGAACGACGGTTCTTGATCGCAGCCCCTGTCGCGTTTTGGTGGCCTGGACAGGAGGGAACCATGCAGGCCGCGAAAGGCCGAACGTTGGATATCAGCAAGCGAGGAGTGCGGGTGAGGGCGGCCGAATGTCCGCCAAAAGGGGCGCTCATCCAGCTGACGATTGTCCTGCCGAGAATGTCCGATAGCGGGCATACTCTGACTTTGCAGGGAGAAGGTGTGGTCATTCGCGTAGACCACGATGGGGAAAATTCAACAGAAACGGAAGAGACGGCCTTTGCGGCGCTCGTTCAGTTCTATCCGGAACGGCGGATTTTAGAGCCGATCAATACAAGCACGACCGAAGCAGCATTAGAGCCGTCCACGAACTAAAAGCTCCGGGCCAGAGACGGACATTCGGTCGAAGGGTTCTGTGGAAAGACCGGGACTCCGACTGGGGATGGCGAAGCTATGTCTGAAATACGTAACAACGAACGTGAGCAGAACGGGGCGGCTCCCGACCTGAAGTGGTTTGCGGCATATACAGCGTCCCATCATGAAAAACATGTACAGGAGCAGCTGATGGAGCGGGCCGTCGAATCCTTTCTGCCCCTCCACAGCGTGAGCCGTCAATGGAAGAAGCGCAAACCGGTCGAGCTGAAACTCCCTCTGTTTCCGAATTATGTGTTCGTGCGTATCGCGCCCAGCGAAAGGTCGGCTGTTTTGGGCACGCCCGGAGTTTTTTCGCTGGTTGGATCGAGCAGAGAGGCATGGGAGCTACCGGAGAAAGAGATCACAGCACTTCGTGACGGTGTTGGGAACCGCAAAGTAGAACCTCATCCATATTTCGCGGTTGGGGATCGGGCCAGGGTTAAAAGCGGATCGCTCGTTGGTTTAGAAGGTGTGATCGTACGGACGAAAGGCAGTATCCGTTTTGTGCTGAGTCTCGATCAGATCATGCAAAGCGTCGCCATCGAAGTGGCGGCCGAGGAACTGGAGCTGGTTTCTCTTCAGAAGAAAGACCAGCTCGGGCCGAGCGTATCGGACCATTCCATCAACCGCGAATTCGAAAGGTGCGCATCGCCGCTGTAGCGCCACTCGATCTCTCGTCAGCAGCATGAGCTGATTGGCAGTCGCCTGATGGGCGTTCGCGGCACAAGCAAACAACGGACAGCCTTAGCAGGATTTTTCAGTCACTGATGCAACGATGAGGGGGTCGTCACTCCGTGCCACGAAGAGCTTTAATTACCGGAATTACAGGGCAAGACGGGGCCTATCTGGCCGAGTTGCTGCTCAACAAAGGGTACGAAGTTCATGGGATCAAGCGCCGTTCATCTCTGATCAACACCGGTCGCATCGATCATCTTTACCAGGATCCTCACGAATCTTGGCGTCGCTTGATTCTCCATTACGGAGATATGACGGATGCCGCCAGCCTGATTCAGGTCGTTGCACGAGTTCGACCGGATGAAATCTACAATCTTGCCGCCCAAAGCCATGTGAAAGTATCTTTCGAGCAGCCCGAGTACACTGCCGATTGCGATGCTCTGGGGACGCTGCGCCTGCTCGAAGCGATCCGCATTGCAGGTCTCGAGCGCGAAACACGTTTTTATCAGGCCTCGACGTCGGAGCTGTATGGCCTGGTGCAGGAGACGCCTCAGCGCGAAGTCACTCCATTCTATCCACGGTCGCCATATGCCGTCGCGAAGCTATATGCGTACTGGATCACTGTCAACTACCGTGAAGCCTATGGAATGTACACATGCAACGGCATTCTCTTCAATCACGAATCGCCACTGCGGGGTGAGACATTTGTGACTCGAAAGATCACCCGGGGTCTCGCTCGCATCAAAGTGGGTCTGCAGAAGTGTCTGTATCTGGGGAACCTGGAAGCCAGGCGAGACTGGGGCCATGCGCGCGATTATGTCGAAATGCAGTGGCTGATGTTGCAGCAGACCAAGCCTGAGGATTTCGTGATCGCGACCGGACGGCAGTCTAGTGTCCGGGAATTTGTGGATTTGGCCGCGGCAAGTCTGGAAATGAAGCTTACGTGGGAGGGTTCTGGCGCCCAGGCCAGAGCTTACGACGAAAGAGGTCGCGTCATTGTTGCGGTGGATCCGAACTACTTTCGACCCACCGAAGTGGAAACTCTGCTTGGTGACCCGTCTAAGGCGCGTCGGCTCCTGGGCTGGTCTCCCGCGACCGATCTGTGCGAAATGGTGGCGGAGATGACTCGTCACGATCTGGATGCCGCTGAACGCGACGCACTGGTCCAGTGCCATGGTTATAAGGTCCACGAGGCCTGCGAGATATAGGAGGGCAACGGCACCGATGGAAAAGCATTCCCGCATTTTCGTGGCCGGACATCGCGGACTGGCCGGCTCTGCTGTCGTAAGGGAGTTAAAGCGCCAGGGTTACAACAATCTGATCGTCAGAACACACGCGCAGTGCGATTTAAGTGATGCGCGAGCGGTAGAAAACCTGTTTTCCGAAGAGGCACCTGAATATGTGTGTCTGGCGGCAGCACGAGTCGGAGGCATTCTCGCTAACCGCGACAAACCAGTCCAGTTTCTTCTCGAAAATCTGAGACTTCAGGAATCGGTTATTGAGGCGTGCTTTCGTCACAAGGTGAAGCGGCTGCTGTTTCTCGGTTCCAGCTGTATTTACCCGCGCGAATGCCCTCAGCCCATTCGCGAAGAGTACTTGCTGTCGGGCCCGCTCGAGTTGACGAACCGCTCTTATGCCCTTGCCAAGATTGCAGGGGTAGAGCTGTGCTGGGGTTTCAACCGCCAGTATGGAACTCGATTCCTGACGTTGATGCCCTGCAATTTGTACGGTCCCGGCGACAATCTAGATTTAGAAACCTCCCATGTCGTTCCTGCCCTCATCCGCAAGACATGCGAGGCGCAGTTTCGCAGAGATTCGGAGATCGAAGTATGGGGAACGGGCCGCCCCCTGCGTGAGTTCCTGTACATCGATGATTTCGCCGAAGCCTGCGTCTTCGCGATGAACCTCGACGATCGGAAGGCCAATCTGCTCCTCGGAGAAGAACGGCCGCCACTCCTCAATGTTGGTTCAGGAGAGGAGATCAGTGTCGGCAATCTCGCGACGATGATCGCGGAAGAGGTTGGATTTACAGGGGGCATTCGCTTCGATCCTTCCCGTCCGGATGGCACGCTACGCAAGATCCTGGACAGCAAATTTATGCGGACGCTGGGCTGGACGCCAAAGACAAGCCTTCGCGACGGTATTCGGGCCACGATCAAGGCCGCGCGCTCACAGATCGAAGCGGGTCTGCCGATCCAGCACCCGGACGTCAGCCGCTCCATGCAACCGCAGCTTGAGGAAACTGTGGCGCAAGACTCGCTGTAGCGATCGGCGCGGAAATTTAGGCGGGAACAGCCGTGATCCACTGGCCGTGTCCCGAGTCGTTTTCAACGGCCAAGGAGATGAAAATGCCGCATCTGCTAACTGGGAAAACTTCCCTCCGTCCCGCTCCACCAAACCACCGAGCAGTTGCCCTTCTGGTTTTTGCTGTTAGCTTTAGCGTTGCCATCCTGTTGGCCTGCGTGCTGCCGAACCAATACAAATCGCAGTTGCAGATTCTGGTCAGAAATGAACGCATCAATCCCGTGGTCAGCATGAACGACCAGACTACCGGGATGATGTATCTCGATGAGATCAGTGAGGAGCGTGTCAATACAGAGACCGCGCTTCTGACAAGCAGCACTGTCCTGCGCGAAGTCGTCCGTGCCTGCCATCTCGCCGATCGGATCCACGGCAAAAAACTGACAGCCGATCAGCGTTCTGACGTTGCCCTGAATGATCTGCAGCACAGACTCTCCGTTCAGCCGTTGCGCAAATCGAACATCATCAATGTCAGCTATGAGAGCAGGGATCCGGATACGCCGGCTCTCATTTTGAAGACGCTCGCGGATCTATACATCAAGGAGCACGTGAAACTCTACGGCGTCCCGGGGTCTTCCTCCGTGTTTCGCCAGCTGGCCGACAATTATGCACAGAAACTGCGGGCAGCACAGCTGGCTCTGGCTCAGTTTGAGGAAACTCACGATATCGTCGCTCTGCCCAAAGAAAAAGAGCTGATGCTGGCCAAGTTGACCGAAGCGCAAAAGCTCCTTATCGATACGCATACGACGCAACGCGAAGCTGAGAAGCAGGCAGCAAGCCTGAGGGCTTCTCTGTTATCACTGCCGGCGAGCCGGGTAGTCGAGCGCAAGGATTCTCCCAACCAATATTCGATCGAGCACCTGAACACTTTACTGGTCGATATGCGTAATGCGCGCGCCCAGCGTGCCGCACGTTACCAGCCGGGAGACCGGCAGTTGCAGGAACTGGATATAGAAATTGCGCAGACCCAGCGTGCGCTGGATGCGGCCCAGAAAGCCGCAGCGCAGGAAGTGACGACCGGACCTAATCCCAGCCAGGTTGCCGCCGAGCAGGAATGGATTCACATCAGGGCTCAGGCTGCCGGCAGCGGCGCAGGCACGGCTGCGCTGCTAACACAAATCCACGCTATCCGAGCGCGCATGGTCGAGCTTGATGAGGACACGGCCGATTACGGGGCACTGGAGGAGCAGGTAAAGCAGATGGAAAACCTCAGCCAGATGTATCAGGTGAAGGCTGAGGAGACGGAGGCGAACGACGCGTTTGATCGTCAGCGGATTGCGAACGTGGCCATTGCCGAGCAGCCGTTTCGGTCTTCAGTCCCGGCATCGCCGCCACGGAAGCTCATTGCGGTGTTGGGCTTCGGATGGTCGTGCCTGTTCGGCCTCGGTACGTTTTTTGGGCTGAAATCTTCGGATCGAATGATCACCCAATCGGAGCAGTTGCAGCGGGCTCTTCCGGCACCGTTGCTGGCGACACTCCCCGCCGGCACCGCCCCCCCCTTCTACGGCGAGTCACTGCGGGATCTTATCGAATCCATCCGTGATGTAAGGGCCGGTGAATTATGAGGACATCGACTATGCAGGCTGCCGTTCAAACCGAAGCCTTCGTATACGCAAGTAGCGTTTTCAACGGGTTGGCGCGTACTGCGTTTCGACAGCAGGAGAATGGCTGTGGCTCCGCCGTGCTATTCAATGCGCCTCGCTTCGATATTGAGGTCTCCTATATAGCCGGCTGCGTCGCGGCGGAACTGTCTCATTCATACGATCGCGTGCTGTTGGCGGACGGTCGCGCCATTGTGAAGCTGGCGCAGCAACTCCTGGCCTCCGTGGAACATTGTCCCGTCCGCGTGGGCAAAGCAGGTGTCTGGAGCCTCGGCCAGCACCATATCACCG
>JBAUZR010000759.1:0-2522 GCA_049585375.1 Acidobacteriaceae bacterium | reverse complement strand
ATCGTCGACGATGGCGTTGTACATCCCCATGCAGCCTTCGTCGAAGATTCCAAGGATGGCCTTGTGCCGCAGCAGGTCGGTTGCGAGCTTCTCTCCGGTTTGCCGTTCCGCCGCAGGCAGTGCAGCGGGATCAAACGCTCGGACGTGGGAGAGGTCGTGGGTCACCGTTCCCTTCTGAATCCACTCACGCAGGTGCGAGAGGAAGTAATCGTCCTCGAAGGCCTCGCTCCACAGAGTGTTGAAGGGAACACCGGCCTTGACCAGCGAGCCGTTCAGGTTAAGCAGACCGACAAGCCCCGGCCACTGGCCGGACCAGTTGGCAACCGTCAGGATCGGCCCGCGATGACTGCGCATCCCCGGCAGAACGTGGTGCGTGTACTGCCAGGCCGCTGTGGCAAAAACCAGATTCGCGTCCGGATCGATCCTCTCGAATACGTCCATGCCCATGCGCTGGCTGGAGATGAAGCCGTGTCCAACGGCGGGGTCGACCGGAAACGCTCTCCGGACCGTGACCTTTTCCCTCTCGAAACAGCCCGTAAGGCCGCGCTCCAGCGCCTCCTGTGCAGGCCAGCAGACCTGATTCGCTGGCTGCCGCAGATCCCCGCTTGTGACGAGGACCACTTCTTTCACCGGCCCTGAACTCCTGGATGATGGCATTGGATTCCCTTCGTCGTTAATTCGTTCGCAGGAAGGTCGAAGCTCCTGGTTTCGGGACTCCGACATATAAACATCGTTCACTCATGAATTGGCGTGGCAGACTGCGGGGAAAGATTGTCGGTCGCGCGCATCGCATCCTCGGGCTGTTCCAGTTCCCTGCGCGCGGCGTTGCGCTCCTGATTGTCCCGCGAAGTTCTCAGATACATATCCATAGCGGAACGCATGTGTTGCTGATCGCCGGCCTCGCGATACGCGCTGAATAACAGATAGTACGCCGTAGAATCGCCTCTTACTTCAGACAGGTAGCGGGTCAGACTGGCAATTGCCGCTCGGTCCTCGTGATGCCGCAGCTCGACTTTGGCCATCAGAACTGAGGTTTCAGCCGGCGGACGATCCTCCCGGAGCGCTGCGGCCAGCATTGCGCCGGCAGCGTTGTCGTTTCCCTCCATCAGCAGCGCACGCCCGGCGTTCATGTGTGCGGTCGCTGACTCCGGCTGAATGCGAATCTCCTCCTGAAACTCCTGCAGCGCCTCCGGCAGCCGGCCGCTGCGTACCAGCGCTTCCCCAATCGCGTTGTGAATATCCGGCAGCGTGGGATTCAGCTTCAGCACCGTGCGGTACTCCTCAATGGCCTCCAGATCATGCTTCCGGGCAACGAGTGAGTCGGCAAGCACCTCGTGCGCGCGGTAAGAATCCGGCGCCAGCTGCTCCACCCGCGCAAAAGCCATGCGCGACTGTTCCTCTGCCTCATGCGCATCATGGTAGAAAGCGTCTTCCGATGCGCTGGAGCGAGCGGTAGTAGAAGTGGTGGCGGGCTGGGGCGTTGCGCCCAGAGAAACAATCAGGTTGCGCAGCGCAACATCTGTGGGCCGCCGAGCGTATGCCTGTTCAAAATCACGCAAAGCCTGCGCGTCTTCTCCGCGAAACTGGCATTGTTCCCCAGCCAGCTGCCACACGCGCGCGCCATCAGGTGCGGTCTCCAGCAGTTGTTCGGTAGCATCTTTCCCAATCGCCAGCCATGTCTGCCCCAGGGCATACCATACGTCCACGTTGCTCGAATCGAGCCTGGACGCAGCCTCGAACTCCGCGACCGCCGGCCGATAGCGCGCCTCGGCGCTGTAGGCGTATCCCAGCCATGTCGTAGCCAGCGCGTCAGACGGGTTGATGTGGACGGCTTTTTCCAGCTCGGGCACGGCGGCATCCGGATTCGACAGGCGGGACCACGCCAGTCCCGAGAAAAGATGCGGCGGCAACAGATCCGGATTGAGAGCCATTGCCTTACGAAAAACATCAATGGCTTGCTGCCATTGGTGATTGAAATAAAGGGCAACGCCGAGATTGCTGAGCACCTCGGCGTTGTGCGGAAAGCGGGAGGTCAGAATGCGATATTCGCTTACCGCAAGGGGAAAGTCATTGCGCTGTTCGGCTTCCTGCGCTCTCCTGGCGTGAGCCGCGGAGTCATCCGCCGATGTCTGCGCCGGGGGAGGTGAGGCCATGCCTAACAATGCAATTGTGATGAGCATGGCCACCATTCAGAACTCCAGTCGCATACCGAATTGTATGATCCTCGGAGCATTCTGTTGTGACGTCATCAGGCCGAATACCGACGTGGAGTTAGCTAGCGCTGGAGCGGTCAGGTTTGGCGGAGCGTAATTCTGAATGAAAGTCGTCGCATTGCCACCATTCGAGAAGATGGTCCTGTTGAGCGCATTGAAGAAGTTCGCCTGGAACTGCAGGTCTGCTTTCTCCGTGATCTGCGTTCGCTTCGATTGGGACAGATCTTCATCGAGATAGGCCGGCATGCGCAGCGACGAGATCAGGTTAGGGGCATCGCCGAAGGTTCCGATCGGCGGCGCAGTGAAGGC
>JBAUZR010000758.1:0-2843 GCA_049585375.1 Acidobacteriaceae bacterium | reverse complement strand
CGATGGAGCTGAGACCCAGCTTGTAGCGGGTCTGCGCAAGATTCATCGCGAGATCAGCCTCCTGGACGAGCTGGGCAGTGACAGCCATGCGCTGCCAGCTCATGTTGGCCTGCAGCCAGGCGGTGCGGACATCGCGAACGATGCGGTCGCGGAGGTCACGGCTGTTCTGGGAGGCGGCCTGGGCTCGATAGCGCGCTTCTTTGGCCTCCGAAGTGTAAAGGAAGCCATTAAAGATGGGAACGCTGATGTTGCCGCCGATGGCGCCCCACCAGTTGCTCACGTAGTAGGCGTCGGTGCGGACGGGAACGATGCCGAGGGTTCCGGCGGCGGAGAAGGAAGGCAGGAGCTGATCCCACTGGGAGTGCGCGAACTTTTGCGCTGACTGTGTATCCAGGGTGAGGGCCTGCAGGTCAGGACGCTGGACGAGAGCCTGATGAATAAGCGGATCCACGGAAGACGGGGGCGGGGGTGGCGCGGCGGTGTCCTCGACGAGTGCGTATTGCACGTCATGGTCGAGGCCGAGGATAGCGTCGAGGACGGCCATGGCCGAATCGGTGTTGTTCTGCGCGTCGAGCTGGAGGAGCTGAGCCTGGGAGAGATCGACGTCGGCGAAGCTGAGGTCGAGGGTGGACTTGAGCTTGTTTTTGGTCATCTGCCCGACCTGGGTGTCGGTGGTCTGGCGGGTGGAGACGGTTTGCTTCGCGACATTCAACTCAGCCTGTGCGGTGAGCGCATTGTAAAAAGCCTGATCGGTGGCAAGGATGATTTCTTCCGTAGTGGCCAGGGCGCTGGCATTGGAGGCCTTCTCGGCGAGCTTGCGGGAGAGGACCATGTTGTGGGTGTGGCCGAAGTCGTAGATGAGCTGAGTGAAGTTAGCGCCTGCTCCGGCGTGGGGGAGCAGGCGCGAGGCGGTGAGAGAGCCGGCGCTGATACGGCTGGCCTCTTCGCTGTCCAGCGCGGTAACGGCGCCATTGATGGTGGGGAGTTCAGCCGATCTGGCTTCGAGATAGACCTGGTGTTCGGCGAGAGCTTCGAGCTTGCCGACGCTGATGCGGGGATTGTTGCGCAAAGCCATCTGCTCGGCCTGGGTGAGGGTGAGGGCGTTTCCGGAAGCTGCATTGGCGGGAGCGGCGCTGGACGATTGCGCTGAGGCCGAAGACGAAACAGGGGCGGCGGCCTGAGGGTTGTCGAGATGGGCGATGAGCCGCGGGCCGGGTGCGACCGGAAGTGGCGTTTGCGCACGGAGACCGCCGGCGCTCAGCAATCCGGAGACAAAGGTGACAGCGAAAAGGACGAACGTTGGCTTCATGCCTGGGCTCCCTGGCGCAGTTGCATCCTGCGCTCGCGGTGAGTGTGAATGACGAGATAGACGGCGGGCACCAGAAAGACGGTGACGACGACCGAGACAGCGAGACCGCCGATGACGGCACGGGCCAGAGGCGCATACTGCTCGCTGCCGGCTTCGAGGCCGATGGCCATCGGGATCATGCCGAGCAAAGTGGCGAGCGAGGTCATGAGGATGGGGCGGAGGCGCACTTTACAGGCCTCCACGGTTGCATCGAGCAGCGTCATGCCCTGCTCATGGAGGATGCCGGAGAACTCCACGATAAGGATGCTGTTGGAGACGACGATGCCGGTCATCATGATGACGCCCATCAGCGACATGATGTTGAGGGTGCTGCCGGTGATGAGGAGAGTGAGGACGACGCCCGCCAGGCCCGGTGGGATGGCCATGAGGATGATGAAGGGGTCAATGAATGAGGTGAACTGGGACATGAGGATGAGGTAGACGAGAAAGACGGCAATGAAGAGCCCGAACCCAAATTCGCGGAAGGACTGATTCATGCTCACCACCGCGCCGCGCATATGCAGAAGCGTGTTGCGGCCGCGAGGCGTGTGATCGATGAGGTTGTGGATATTCGCACCGACAGCCTGAAGCGCCTCGGTTTTGGTGGAGACGTAAACATCAATGACAGGGCGGATCTGATAGTGATCCACCTCAGTGGGGGTATTGATGAGCCTGATGTCGGCGACGGAGCCGAGGGGGGTGTAGCCGGTGCGGTGATCGCCAGCCCCGAGGAGGGGCGGCGTGTCGCCGGCCATATGAGCCTCTTCGATGGGGCTGTAGCCGGGCGGGCGAACGCCGCGCAGGGGGATGTTCTCAAAATCCTGCATGGACATGTGCTGAATCCAGCGATTGGCGTACTGGACGGTGACCATGTAGTTGTTGCCGGTTTTGGGATCGATCCAGTAGCTGGGGGCAACCTGGCCGTCAGAGGTGAGGGCGGTAATGACGTTGTCAACGATGTCTTTGGCGGAGAGGCCGATGAGGCTGGCTTTCTCGCGGTCGATGTTGAGGGCGATGCCGGGATAGTTGACGTCCTGGGGGATGTAGGTGCCGCTGACGTTGGGGAAGGTGCGAATCTTCGCGGCCATCTTCACCGCGAGGTCATAGGCGTTGTCGATGTTGTTGGAGCTGATCTGAACGTCGATGGGGGCGGGCAGTCCCTGGTTGATGACGCCGTCGATGAGGCCGCCGGCCTGGAAATACGTGGTGAGCTCGGGCATCTCGCGGGAGAGACGTTCGCGGACGCGACGCATATACACATAGCTGCCGATGGAGTGGTCTTCTTTCAGGCTGGTCTGGACGAAGGCAGTGTCCATGGAGGCGTTGGAGGTGAAGATGGCGGAGAGATCAGGGTAGACGCCGATATTGGAGACGATCATGTCGAGGTCAGAGGGTTTGACCACGCTGCGAATGATGTTCTCAACCCTGGCGATGTACTGATTGCTGACTTCGTGGCGGGTGCCGCTGGGCATGTGGACATTGATGACGAACTGTC
>JBAUZR010000757.1:0-2531 GCA_049585375.1 Acidobacteriaceae bacterium | reverse complement strand
CTGCAACCCGTACCCTGTACCCTGACTCCATGCTGCTCGAACTCCGAGCCGAAAACTACGCGGTCATCGACCACGCCATCGCCTCGTTCGGGCCGGGTCTGAACCTGGTCACCGGGGAGACCGGCGCGGGCAAATCCATTTTGGTGGACGCACTGGCGCTGCTGATGGGACAGAAGGCCTCGACGGGAGTGATTCGGCACGGCGCCGATCGGGCGGTGCTCTCGTGCGTATTCGAATCGAGTCCAGGGGCCGAAGTGATTCTCGAAGCCAACGGCCTCGATGCGGAAGGGGCGGAGATCATTCTGCGGCGGGAGATTCTGGCGGATGGCAAGGGCCGCGTCTACGTCAATAATCAGCCGGCCACGGTGTCGGTGCTGCGGGCACTGGCGCCGGAACTGGCGCTGGTCCATGCACAGTCAGAGACGCTGTCAGGGTTCGATGCCGCACAGCAGCGTGGATTGCTGGATCGCTTCGGCGGACTCTCGCTGGACGCTGTGGCGGAAGCCCATGCGCGCTGGCGGTCGATTCAGGATCGGCTCGCAGAGCTGGAGCGGGACGAGGCGGACCGGCTGAAACTGGCGGATCTGTGGGCTTTTCAGGCGCGGGAGATCGGGGCGGCCGCGCCGGAGCCGGGGGAGGATGAAGCGCTGGAGACGGAGCGGCGCGTGCTGCAGAATGCGGAAAAGCTGCAGGCGGCGGCGATCGGGGCCAGCGATGTTTTGTATGAGAATGACGATTCGGCGGAGTCGACGCTGCAGGCGGCGCAGAAGTATCTGGAGGAGCTGGCGCGCTACGACGCGCAGTTCAACGAGGCGGTCGCACAGATCGTGGCGGCGCGGGCAACCGTCGAGGACATCAGCTCGACGGTACGCCACTATGCGGATCGCATCGACGCCTCACCGGAACGGCTGGCGGAGATTGAGAACCGGCTGGCGACTCTGGACCGGCTGAAGCGCAAATACGGGCCGACCCTGGGCGACGTGCTGCATGCCGGCGAGGAGGCCGCGCACAAGCTGGCCGAAGTGGAGAATCGCGATGAGATTCTGAAGGCGCTGCACGCCGATCTGGAAAAGGCGGCGAAGGCGTATCAGGCGGCAGCCCGGGCGCTGACGGGCGAGCGCACCGCCGCGGCGCGCAAGCTGGAGAAGCTGGCCGAATCGCAGATCAACGATCTCGCGATGAAGGCTCGTTTCTCGGTTGCGGTGACGGCCGGAGAAGACTCCTCGGCGTGGACGGCGCATGGCTGGGACGCAGTGGAGTGCCGGATTGCCACCAATGCAGGCGAGCCGCTGCAACCGCTTAACGAGATTGCTTCGGGCGGGGAGATGTCGCGGGTATTGCTGGCACTGAAGGTGAGCGTGGAAGAGGGGGCGAACCGCGCGCGCAACCGCAGGACGCAGGCGCCGCGGACGCTGGTGTTTGATGAGATCGATATCGGTATTGGGGGACGCGCCGCCGAAGCGGTCGGGCAGAAACTGAAGGCACTGTCGCGGGTCCAGCAGGTTCTGTGCGTGACCCACCTGCCGCAGATTGCCGCCTTCGCCGATCAGCATCTTCTGATCGAGAAGCAGGAAAAACAGAAGCGGACGGAGACGCGGATCCGGGTACTGAGCGCGGAAGAACGGGCGCAGGAAATTGCCCGGATGATCAGTGGGGCGACGGTGACGGAGACGAGCCTGCGCCACGCGGAGCAGATGCTCAGGACGAACCTGTCCTCCTGACCTGGCAGCGGCGTAATTCTTCGCATGCTCTACCATCATGAAAGTCGCTATGAAGATGATCCTTGCCCTCCTGCTTGTTTCTGCCGCAGTCGCGCCCGCTGCGCAGGCTGCTCCGACCCACGTCCCCTCCGAAAAGGAAATGGCCAAACAGGTGCGCGACCAGTTCCTCCACGCCTGGGATGGATATCGCAAATATGCGTGGGGACATGACGAGTTGCGCCCACGAAGCAACGAGCCGTTCGACTGGTACGGCACCACGCTGCTGATGACGCCGGTGGATGCGCTGGACACGATGGTCGTGATGGGGCTGGACAAAGAAGCGGATGAGGACCGGCAACTGATCGACACGCAGCTCTCGTTCGACAAGGACATCTACGTCAAGAACTTCGAGATCACGATCCGAATGGTCGGAGGGCTGCTCAGCTCCTACGAGTTGACGCATGATCCACGGCTGCTGGCGCTGGCCGACGATCTTGGGACGCGGCTGCTGCCGGCTTACAACTCGCCGACAGGCATGCCGTACGAGTACGTGAATCTTAAAACCGGGGCGGTTCGGGGCGAGAGCACCAATCCCGCGGAAGTGGGCACGCTGCTGCTGGAGATGGGGACGCTGAGCCGCCTGACGCACAAGCCGGTCTATTACGCAAAGGCGAAACGCGCGACCGTGGCGCTTTGGGACCGGCGGTCGAAGCTTAATCTCGTGGGATCGGAGATCAACATTCGCACCGGCGCGTGGACGGGCGGCTCGGATGCGGAGGACGCCAATGTGAATGGCGGTTCGGACTCGTTCTATGAGTACCTGCTGAAGGC
>JBAUZR010000756.1:0-4979 GCA_049585375.1 Acidobacteriaceae bacterium | reverse complement strand
GTCGGTGGTGGGAATCCGCGGGTAAACGCAGAAATTTCCCGCCGCTGGTTGCAGACCCTGTTCGAGCCGAAACTGCGCTCTACTCCGCGTGCTCCGGCAGGTGCCGGATGCTGAGCACCGGCGCTTTTGCGCGGGCGATGATGTTGTAGACGGTATCGTCGCCGCGAATGGGCCAGAAGGCCCCGTCCCTGTTTACGCCAAGGACGATCAGGTCGGCATCGATTTCAGCCGCGACGTTGAGCACCTCGTCCACGACATCACCAATCTCGACCTGAACGGCGGCGTGAGTCCAGAGGGGCGCTTCATCGGGAATGATCCGGCGCAATTCAGCTTTGGTCCACTCCATAACGCGATCGGCATCGGGTTGGGTCTGGACATTCCGCGAGAGGACGTGCAGCAGGGTGATATTGGCGCGATAGAACTCGGCCATTTCCATGGCAATGTGCGCGCTCTCGTCGAAACCGGCGCAGAGCGAGACGGGGTGAAGGATGGTTCGCGGGGCTCCGAATGAGGAGGTCTGGTGGGCGTTGGGGCCGATGGTGCAGACCGGGACTTCGGCCGAGCGGAGAATCTGGTGAGCGACAGAGCCAAGGAAGAAGCGTTTCAGGTGGCGACGGCTGTGGGTACCGGCGATGACACGGCCGGCGTGCGTTTCGCGGACCAGAGCGACGATCTGCTCTTTGGGGCTGCCCTGCACGACGAACACGTCGCACGGGATGCCGCTGTCGCGGACACGGGTGGCGGCAGGCTGGAGGATTCCCAGCGCCTCCTTCTTCATCTCGGCCACGTCCAGATAAGGAATGGCGCTGGCGTCGAGAGGGATGGCCTCGCCTGGGGGGATGACATGGGCAAGAGTGAGGGCACCGCCGCAGGCACGAGCCTGGGCCATGGCGTGGGGGATGAGGTAGTCGATATCGGCGAGGTCGGTCGCCACCAGAATCTTGTCCGGAACCGCAAAGAGGCGCTGAGTGAGAGGCAGATGCTCGAGGGTTTTCATGGCGAAAAACCTCCTGCCAGTGAGTCTGCGGCCGTTACCTTTGTACTGCTGTGACACCAGGCACAAGCGGCTGTGATGAGGGTCACGAGCGCTGTCGGCCTTCCAGGTGCTTAATGTCGAAAGCTGATGCGGGAGAAGCAAAGCGACTCCTGTGATGGCAGTCACATACAGGTGTTTTTCGGCAACGATACGGTCTGTCTGCGAATCCCCAAGGAGCTCGCAAAGCAGGCAGGAGGACCGGATGGCCACAGACGAATCGGTTCTGCAGATTTGTAAGCAGCGGGGAGTCTCGCGCAGGCGTTTTATGCAGTTCTGCGGGACGATGGCAGCAACCCTGGCGCTGCCCGAGGTCTATGCGCAGACCATCGCGAGCGCCCTGAGCACGAAAAAGAAGCCGACGGTAGTGTGGCTGGAGTTTCAGGACTGCGCGGGAAACACGGAGTCGATGCTGCGGTCGCCGCATCCTGCGATTGAAGACATGATCCTGGAAGCGATCTCGCTGGAGTACCACGAGACGATCATGGCCGGATACGGCAAGCATGCCGAGGCGGCGCTGAAGCGGGTCGTGGATGAGGAAAAGGGTAAGTATCTGGTGATCGTGGAGGGCGCAATTCCGACGGCGGATGACGGCGTCTACTGCATGATCAACGGGCGGACGGCCCTGTCGATTGCGCGCGAGGTCTGCGGGGGTGCCGCGGCGGTGATTGCCGTGGGCGCCTGCGCATGGGACGGCGGCCTGGTGCGGTCGAATCCTAACCCGACGGGCGCGGTAGGGCTGCATGAGGCGGTTCCAGGAATTAAGGTCGTCAATCTCCCGGGCTGTCCGCATAATTCGGTAAACACGGCGGCAGTTCTGGTGCATTACCTCACGTTTGGGGAGATGCCGGCGCTCGATCCGGAGAATCGGCCGCTGTTCGCATACGGGCAGCTGATCCACGATCAGTGCGAGCGGCGCGCGCACTACGATGCCGGCCGGTACGTGCAGGCATGGGGAGACGAGGGGCATCGCAAAGGATGGTGCCTGTTCAAGATGGGCTGCAAAGGGCCGGAGGCGAATTACAACTGTCCGACGGTCCGCTGGAATAACGCGACGAGCTGGCCGGTGAAGTCCGGTCACGGGTGCATCGCGTGCGCTTCCTCACGGTTCTGGGATACGAAGTCGCCGTTCTACGAACGGCTGCCCCATCCGGCAGGGTTCGGCGTGGATGTGACGGCCGGCCAGATTGGCTGGACGGTGGTGGGCACTGTTGCGGCAGCCACGGCCGCTCACGCTGTGGGCCACGTGGTGCGCGATCACTTCCATCCGGGTGATGGAAAGAGCGAAACCGCGCCAGACGAGAAAACGGAAAAGACGACGACGGGGGTGCACTGAGATGGCACGCGTGGTGATTGATCCGGTGACGCGCATCGAAGGCCACCTACGCATTGAGACGGAGGTGAACGGAGGCCGGGTGACGGACGCCTGGAGCTCCGGCACCATGTTTCGCGGGATCGAGCTGATTCTGCGGGGGCGCGATCCGCGCGAGGCGTGGATCTGGGCGCAGCGGATTTGCGGTGTCTGCACGACCGTCCACGCGCTGGCCTCAGTGCGCGCGGTAGAGAACGCACTGGGGGTTGAAGTTCCTGACAATGCGCGGCTGGTGCGCAACATTATCGCGGGCACGCAGAACGTTCAGGATCACGTCGTTCACTTTTACCATCTTCATGCACTCGACTGGGTAGATGTCACCCTTGCCCTGAAGGCGGATCCGGCAAAGACTTCGCAGCTGGCGCAGTCGATATCGGAATGGCCCAAGTCGAGCACGACCTACTTTAAGGGTGTCCAGGACCGTGTCAAGGCCCTAGTGGCCAGTCGGCAGTTGAGCCTCTTTAGCAGCGGTGACTGGGGACACCCTGCTTACCAACTGCCGCCGGAAGCGAACCTGCTTGCTGTCGCGCATTACATCGAGGCGCTTGATATGCAACGGGACTTTATTCGCATCCACGCGGTCCTGGGCGGTAAAAATCCTCACCTGCAGACGTTTCTTGTAGGTGGGATGGCTACCGCAATCGATGGCAACGAGCCGGAAGCGGTGATTAATCCGGAGCGCATCACGCTCTTTAATGAGCTTGCGGCTCGTGCCCAAACCTTCGTGCAACAGGTGTATATCCCTGATGTTCTCGCGATCGCCGGGTTTTACAAGGAGTGGTTCGGCTATGGCGAGGGCCTGGGCAACTTCATGGCCTATGGCGATCTGCCGTCGGGCAGCATTAACGACCCGGCCGGGGACTTCTTTCCTCGCGGCGTGATTCTGAATCGGGATCTTTCGGCGGTGCATCCGCTCGATCCGGAAAAGGTCACCGAGTATGTCACGCATTCCTGGTACGAATATTCCGTCGGCGACAACACGGGCCGGAAGCCGGCTGAGGGCGAGACGAATCCGAGATACTCGGGTCCAACGCCGCCGTTCGACCGGCTGGACACGGATGCGAAGTACTCGTGGCTGAAATCGCCGCGGTATGACGACAAGCCGATGGAAGTGGGACCGCTGGCGCGGACGCTGATCGCGTACGCTTCGGGGAATGAGCAGGTGAAGAAGACCGTCGATGGGGTGCTGTCGAAATTCAACGCCCCGCCGGCGGCATTGTTTTCGACGCTCGGCCGGATTGCGGCACGGGCGATCGAGGCAGATCTGGTGGTGCAGAAGCTGCCGGAGTGGATTGGACAGCTCGATGACAACATGAGCCATGGCGACGTTCGGATTCACAACGGCGACAAGTGGGATCCGGAGAGCTGGCCGAAGTCATGCGCCGGTTTCGGGCTGGAAGAGGCGCCACGCGGTGCGCTGGGCCATTGGGTGGAGATCGAGAACAAGCGAATCGTCAATTACCAGGCCATCGTGCCGTCCACGTGGAATGCGGGCCCGCGCGACGCGCAGGGCCAGCGGGGCGCTTACGAGGCCGCTCTGCTGAATACGCCGATCGCCGATCCGGAGCGGCCGCTGGAGGTGCTGCGCACGGTCCACTCTTTCGATCCATGCCTGGCCTGCGCGGTGCACGTAGTTGACGGCAAGGGCCACAGCTATGGCCGGAACGGCACAGCCGTGTCGGAGCCGAAGGAATCCGCGTCGCTGCTTCGGGATCCTGGGTGTCTCGCGGGAGGCATGTGATGGCCACGATCGTTCGCCCGGTACCCGGGAAGACCCACATCGCGGCCGCCGAGGAACATCTGGTTCCCGTTTACGTCTGGGAGCTGCCGGTACGGCTGAGCCATTGGGGGATCGTAGCTGCAGTCACGGTGCTGACATGGACCGGCCTCTACATGAATCACCCGTTCCTGATTTTCCCGCACAAGACTGCGTGGACGATGGGGACGGTGCGGTTCATTCACGAGCTGGCGGGATTTGAGCTGATTGGTGCCCTGATCGTTCGAATTTATTGGTTTTTCGCCGGCAATCACTGGGCGCGGTGGCGGCAATTTCTGCCTTTGACCCGTCGCCAGTGGAAGAGCCTGAAGGCGATGGTGCGGTACTACACCTTCCAGCAACGGAAACCTTTCGAGCAGATCGGCCACAACACGCTGGCCGGGCTGACCTACATCGTCGTGTATTTCATGATTGCCTGCGAGTGCGTCTCGGGGCTGGTTCTGTTTGCGACGGTGGAGGGATCGCCGACGCTGCGGTTCTTTGTTGGCTGGATTCCCCGAGTGATCGATATCCAGTGGATCCGGCTGGTCCATTTCCTGTTCATGTTCTTCCTGATGGCATTCTTCATTCACCACGTTTACAGCGCGGTGCTGGTGGCCATGACGGAGCGGAACGCGGAGATGGAGAGCGTTTTCAGCGGCTATAAGTTCGTCACGGACGAGACGGTTGACGAAGAGCTGGAAATCGCGGCTCTGGATCCGAAGAATCTCTTCGGAAAGCGTAAAATCCATCGCACCCGGGACTGGGATCGATGAGCGGGCCTCGCATTGTCGTGCTGGGGCTGGGGAATCTGATGC
>JBAUZR010000755.1:0-3570 GCA_049585375.1 Acidobacteriaceae bacterium | reverse complement strand
GCCGAGCGGAACTTTGGGTAGTGTCTCATTCGGTGGGGAGGGAATCAGAGACATCTTCAGCGGGTCATGGCGTAGTGGACGGTTTCCTCGATGGCGGCGATGTGGATGGGCTCGCGGTGACTGGATTTGAGCGTGGCGTTGAGTTTTTCAAGCTCGGCTGATTTGAAGTGTTGCCAGGCGGCGATGTTGGTCTGAGCGGCCTGGGTCATCTGTTGGAAGATCTCGAGAGCCGTTGCGGGCGCGGGGCGGTCGCCGCTTTCGACGATGCCGAGTGCGGTGCTGAGTCCTGAAGAAGCGTCGGCGAGGCCTGGCTGGGATTCGTCATCCGGATGCTGGCCATTGCGAATCTTCTCGAGGCTCGCCTGCGCGGTATGAACTGCGTCGCGGATGGCAGAGGTGGCGTCAGGGGTATCGAGCTTTTTGAGCTGGGTGGCGACGCTGTCAAGCTCGGCCATGGCACCGCGCGCGGTGAGCGCCTGCGCGTAGATCGACTGACCGAGATGGTACTGGTCGTCGAGGACGGCGGTGGTGCAGGTGCAGCGGGGATCCATCGTGACGTGGAGAGGCTGGGTGAGGGTGGTGCCGTCGATAGTGATGCGGGCGGTGTAAGCGCCGGGCGGGACTTTGGGGCCGGCGGGTGAGCCGAGGGCGTCGTCGGTAGCGGCGTCTCCGGTGCCGGCGCTGGAGCTGCCGGTTTCGAGGTCCCAAACGAAGCGATGCTCGCCAGGGGTGGCTGCGAGTTCCTGGGGTTTGGGGAACCAGCGCTCGGCGATGGGCAGGAGCGGACGGGGGACGGGATGCTCTTCCGCGCTGGAGAAGTGGCGCAGAACGTGACCGTCGCTGTCGAGGATCTCAAGCGTGATCTTCGATGCATTCTGGCCCACGTAGTAATCGAGGATGGCGCCGTCGGGCGGGTTGTTGGCCTGGGGCTCTTCAGGCGGGAGCGGCGTGCCGAGGAAGCCGTCGTTATCGACGCGGATGGCCGTGGGCGGGGCATAGAGGTACGCGGCTGAACTATGCTCAGCGGCGGCTGCGGCCTGGCGAAGCGGCGCGATGTCGTCGAGGATCCAGAAGGAGCGGCCGTGGGTAGCGACGATGAGGTCGCTGCCGTGGATGTCCATGTCGCGGACGGAGGTGACGGGCAGGTTCAGCTGGAGCGGCTGCCAGTGGGCGCCGTCATCGAACGAAACGTAAATGCCGAACTCGGTGCCGGCGTAGAGAAGACTGCGCTGCTCCGGATCCTGGCGGACGGCGCGGAGGAAGTGATCGGGGGCGATCCCGTCGACGGAGAGCTGCCAGTTCTTACCGTAATCGTGAGTGATGTAGAGGTAGGGCTTGCGGTCGTCGAGGCGGTGGCGATCGACAGCGGCGTAGGCGGTGGCGGGGTCGAAGTGATCGGCTTCAATGAGCGAGATTTTGGACCACGGCGAAAGACCGGGGGGGGTGACGTCGGTCCAGTGCTGGCCGCCGTCGCGGGTGACGTGGATGCGGCCGGTGTCGGAACCGGCCCAGATGAGGTTGGCATCGAGGGGCGAGGGGGCGATGGTGAAGACGACGCCGTAGCCGTATTGCATGGCGTTGTCGGGCGTGATGCGGGCGGTGATGGAGGTGATGACCGCGATTTTCGAGGAGTCCGTATGTGTGCCGGTGAGGTCCGGGCTGATGGTCTGCCAGTGGAGGCCGCCATCGGTGGTCTTCATGACGTACTGCGTGCCGAGGTAAAGGGAAGTCTTGTCAGCAGGCGAGAAGACAAGGACCGGCGTCCAGGTATCGCGATAACGGCGCTTGTTGATGGGCATGTCGAAGCCGCCCAGAGGCCACGGTGTGATGTTTTGGCTAAAGGAGGTGCGCAGGTCGCTGCGCATCACGCCGCCGTAGGTATCCGAGGTATACAAGATGTTTTCGTTTTTAGGATCGACGGCGATATAGCCGCTCTCGCTGCCCGGCGGAAGGAACCAGTCGCGCGTGTCGATGTGGCCATGGTCGGAACGGCTGTAGACGGCGATGGAGCCGGAATCCTGCTGGGCGCCATAGATGGTGTAAGGAAAGCGGTGGTCGGTGGTGACGTGGTAGAGCTGCGCGGTGGGCTGGTTGTACCAGGTGGTCCAGGTCTTGCCTCGGTCGATCGAGACGCTTGCGCCCTGATCGACGCCGAGGACGAGGTGGTTGGAATCTTTAGGATCGACCCAGACCTGGTGATAGTCGTCGCCGCCGGGCGCGCCGCGAACGATTTCGATGGTCTTGCCGCCGTCATTGGAACGGTAGAGCGCGACGTTGGGAATGTAGAGGACGTCAGGATTTTCCGGGTCGATGGCGAGGGCGCTGAAATACCAGGCGCGAGTGATGAGGCGCGGGTCAGTGTTGACGAGGCTCCATGAATCGCCGCCGTCGTCGGAGCGGAAGAGTCCAGGTTTGCAGGCGGCAGCGTCGGGTGCCGGACTGGATTCCTCGTCGCGGCCACAGTTGATGGTGAGGTAGACGCGGCGGCCGTCAGCGGAGACGGCAATGCCGGTGCGGGTCCAGCCACCAGAGGGCAGTCCGTGGCCGGAGATCTCGGACCAGGTGGCGCCGGCGTCGGTGGAACGATAGAGGCCGTTGCCCGAACCCTCGAGAGGTGCGTAGACGGACCACGGCGGACGGTGGGCGTTCCAGGTGGTGGCGAAGAGAATATTGGGCGCGCCTGTGGCCATGGCGAGGTCGGCGATGCCGATGTCCGGGCCTTTGTCGAGGACGCGCTGCCAGTGGTTGCCGCCGTCAGTGGATTTGTAGACGCCGCGCTCAGGGCTGGGACCGTAGGCGTGGCCGAGAACGCCGACGTAAACAGTATGCGGATCGGTGGGCGAGACGAGGATGCGGGCAATCTGACGGGAGTTATCGAGGCCGACGTGCTGCCAGGTAGCGCCGGCGTCGTCGGAGCGGTAGAGGCCATCGCCGGATGCGAGGTCGGAGCGGATATCGGATTCGCCGGTACCGGCGTAGATGACGTTGGGATCGGAGGGGGCGACGGCGAGCGCGCCGATGGAGGCGACGGGCTCATGGTCGAAGACAGGCTGCCAGACGGTGCCGCTATCGGTGGTCTTCCAGACGCCGCCATCGACGCCGCCGAAATAGTAGGTGCGGTCGCTGCCGGGGACGCCGGCGACGGCGACCACGCGTCCGGCGCGGAAGGGACCAACGAGGCGCCAGCGTAGTCCGTTGAAGAACTGCAGGGAGACGGACTGGGCCGGAGCGACGGCGACAGCGAGAAGGAAGAGGCAGATAGGAGAAACAAGCAGAGAACGCAGGCGGATCGCTTTCATGGGGTGACACCGATTTTGCGGGGAGGGGGGAGAAAGTGCAAGCGGGGCGGTTCAGTGAATTAAGGCAAAGGCGGCTTAAATGGAGCGGGTTCCGCGTTGCGCTTAGAAGCGGCCGAGATGGAGGAGAGATTCGGAGAGCGAGTAGATCCAGGGCGAGGCAGCAACGGCGGCAATAGTGGCGAGCAGGAGGACGGCGCCGATCCCGGGAAGGACGGCGGAGCGCTGAGTGCGGGTGGGGCGGGGATGGAGGAGGCGATCGATGCGGGCGGCG
>JBAUZR010000754.1:0-3355 GCA_049585375.1 Acidobacteriaceae bacterium | reverse complement strand
GATGACCGTCAGCTCAGCCGGCTGGGTGAAGCGCTGGACCAGCTCGCCGAGGTCGACGCCTCGCTGTCCGAGATTGTCGATCTGAAGTTCTTCTGCGGCTTATCGCTGTCGGAAATCGCTGCGATGCGAGGAATCTCGGAACGAACGGCGCAGAGGCAGTGGGAGAAGGCCCGCATCTACCTGCACCGCAATATGCAGACGGACTGGGAAGGCTGACGCCGATGAGCCGGCTGGATGCAGCTCGCTGGCGCGAAGTGAACGCCTGGCTGGATCACGGGTTGGCGCTTCCCGAGAGCGAGCGCATGCCGTGGCTAGAGTCGCTCCGAGCCGAAAACCCGGAGAGCGCCTGCCTCGTGGAGGAATTGCTGAGCGAGCACCGAGCTCTCGCGGCGGAACACTTCCTTGAGGGATCGCTGGCGACTTTGATGACTGGATCTCCCTGGGTAGGCCAAACTGTGGGAGCTTACACTTTGATCGCCTCGATCGGCCAGGGGGGGATGGGAAGCGTGTGGCTGGCCGGGCGCAGCGACGGCCGGTTTGAGCGACAGGTTGCGATCAAGTTTCTCAGCATCGCCGTAGGGAGCGAGACGGGCGTGCAGCGCTTCCGGCGTGAGGGAAGAATCCTCGGTCAGCTCACTCATCCCCACATTGCGGAGTTGATCGATGCGGGCGTGACGGATCGCGGCGAACCGTATCTGGTCCTCGAATACGTCGAAGGGGAGCCGATCGACATCTACTGCGACGGAAGATCCCTGAACGTCGAGTCGCGCATCCGCCTGTTCCGGGACGTGCTCCTTGCCGTTGCGCATGCGCACACCAACCTGGTCGTGCACCGAGACATCAAGCCATCCAACGTGCTGGTCGACAAGGATGGTCAGGTCAAGCTTCTGGACTTCGGTATCGCCACGCTGCTGCAGAGGGAAGGGGCCGCACCTGCGGAGACTCGGTTGACGCTGGAAGGCGGAGCCGGTCTGACCCCGCTCTTTGCTTCTCCCGAGCAGATCACCGGCGGGGCCATTACGACGGCGACCGACGTTTATGCGCTGGGTGTGCTGCTGTTTCTCTTACTGACGGGCCAGCACCCCGCCGGTCCTGGCCCGCACTCGCCGGCGGAATTGATCCGAGCGATCAGCGAGAAGGAGCCGCCGTCCGGATCGGGGACGACCGGCTCCAGCGGCGCGGAAGCACGGGCCAAAGCGCGTGCTACGACACCGGAAAAGCTCCGGCGCCAGCTTCGCGGCGATGTGGACATCATCATGGCCAGGGCGATGCGCAAGGATCCGCAAGAGCGCTATCCGTCAGCAGCCGCGATGGCGGACGATCTTCTTCGCCACCTCGAGCATGAGCCCATCCACGCCCGACCGGAAACGCTGCTCTATGTCGGAACCAGGTTCCTGCGGCGGTACTGGGCTCCTGTATCGGCGGTGGCTATCATCGTCGCCAGTCTCGCGGCGGGCCTGTACATCGCGAATCATGAACGTGCCATCGCGGAGCAGCGGTTCACGCAGCTCAGGCAGCTTTCCGTACAGGTCTTCGATCTGGATACCAGCATTCGAAGGCTTCCGGGATCGACAGCGGCCCGAGAGCGTCTGGTGTCGATCGCTCTTAAATATCTGGATGGACTGGCGGACAGCGTTCACGGTAATCCTGAGCTGATGGAGGAGATTGGTGAGGGATATCTGCGTGTCGCCAGAGTCCAGGGAGTGCCGACCGACTTCAACCTCGGCGAACCTGGGAAGGCCGAAGTGAGCCTGACCAAGGCAGACGAAGTGACCGATCGGCTGCTCGCATCCCGTCCGAAGAATGCGCGTGCGCTGTTTCTGTCAGCCGAGATAGCGAATGCGCGCATGATCCTTGCCCAGGAGGAGCATCGCAACGGGGAGGCGGCAGCGCTGGCGAGGAGGTCGGCGGACCGGCTGGACGCCTGCGTGAAGCTGGGCCCTTTGCGCGGCGAGGAACTCAAAACCGCGACCGCACTCTATTTGAATATCGGGATGGTCGAAGTCAACATGCATTCGTATGCCGAGGCGATCCCGTACGCTCATCGCGTTGTGGAGATGAGCCGCGCGATGCCGTCGCCTGGGGTTCGAACCGCTCAGGGGCTGACATTGCTGAGCGAGTCGGAGCGATACGAGGGCGACCTGGACGGAGCACTGCGCGATATCGATGAAGCCAAAAGCCTGCTGGAGAAGGCGCGGTACGATGACCCGGGTGGACGCATGCTGGACGAGTTCGGCATCCTGCTGCGCGAGGGCCTGCTGCTGGGCGAAGACGGGGCGGTGAATCTCGGCCGGCCGCGGGACGCTGTCGATCCTCTGCAAAGGGCATTCGACATGGCGGAAAGCATGGCGGAGAAAGACCCGCGGGACGCGGTCAGCCGCGAGCGCCTGAGCAATGCCGCGATTCCGCTGGGCAATGTTCTGCGCGGATGGGATCCTGGCCGGGCGATGGCGGTTTACGATCTTGCGCTGAAGCGCAACCGCGAAGCCGGGAATGGCGTGGTCATGATGCGGAAGCGGTCGCTCCTGCTGGCGAATTCATCCGGCGCGCTGCTTCGTTTGCATCGCTACCGCGAGGCCCGGGAACGCAGTCTGGAAAGCCTGGCCAATCTTCGCCAGACGAACGATTATCCCGCCGAAAAGCTCTCGCTCGACAGCGAAGCGTATGTTGCGTTGTCAGCGTGGGCGGATTATCAGGCCGCGACCGGAGACGTGGGCAACGCTATCGACGGCGACGAGCGTCTTCTCTCGCTCATTATGGCTGGCAAACCTGCGACGGACACGGACCTGCGCGATGCGCCCAGGCTCTCCCGCCTTTACCAAAGCCTGGCCGAGCTCAATCGGCGCGCCGGTGACGCCGTTCGCGCTCAGGAGATGGACTCGCGCCGTCTGGCGCTGTGGGAGGGCTGGGATCGCAAACTCCCCGGTAACCCGTTCATCCGTCGACAACTTGGTGCGATTTTGTTGCACCAATGAAGCCGGTTCCGCGGTATCCGCGCGGCCCCCGCGATTTCTCGAAATTTCTTTTCTCCCCGATGTCGTCCTTTGCCTGCCGTTTTCGATTCTCCGTACAGAACCACAAAACCCGGAACTCGCCGATCGGGTGAAACCCGGACTGTGGGCATCCCGGACTCGGAGGCGAAAATGAAACGCACACTGATCCTGCTTTACGGCATCCTCTGCTATCTGGTCTTCCTCGCAGTTTTCCTCCTGGCCATTCGATTTGTCTGGATGATGGACACCCTCGTGCCAGCCTCATCCTGGGGACGCAGCGTATTGATCGATGCAGCTCTTCTGGGAGCTTTCGCCGTTCAGCACAGCGTCATGGCACGGCAGGGCTTCAAACGAGCGTGGAC
>JBAUZR010000753.1:0-3869 GCA_049585375.1 Acidobacteriaceae bacterium | reverse complement strand
CAGGGCGCTCCTCCACAATAGATTGCCCTGCCCACCCCCTCGGGCATCAACCCCAAAACAAAGCGGCTCCCCGTCAAAACGGAGAACCGCCATCAAAATGAGTCTCTGGAGATTTATGCCATCTGATGGTTGGGCTTATGCCCCACCAGTCCGTAAAAGGCGATGAAAATGTAGCAGCACATCGGCAGCAGAAATGCATGCTGGATGCCGAAATGATCGGCCAGCACACCGATCAGCAATGGAATGATCGCGCCGCCCACTACCGCCGTCATGATCAGCCCCGAACCCTTGCTGGTCATGGGCCCCAGCCCGGCAATGCCCAGCGCGAAAATGTTCGGGAACATGATGGAGTTGAAGAATCCGCACAACACCAGGCTCCAGATCGCCACCTGTCCGTGCGACATCATCGAAAGCAGCAGCATCAGCGTGGCCAGAATGCCGAACGTCCCCAGCAGGCCCCCCGCCTTTACCCGGGTCAGCATCCACGACCCCAGCAGACGCCCGACCAGCGCGCCACCCCAGTAGAGCGAAACCAGCGCCGACGCGATCCCTACGCGATCCGACAGGCCAAAGGCATGCATGATCCATCCGCCAAACGCTCCCCACCCCTCGAAGAAGTGAGCCGTCGCAGCAACGCTCACACCCTGCTGCAGGAAGTAATTCACCGCGATCGATGCCAGCCCCACTTCGACGCCGACGTACAGGAAAATCCCCAGCGCTCCCAGCACTGTGTGCCGGTACTTCCAGATACTCTGGTCCGGCACCCGGCCGCTCTTCTCGCCAGGCCGGAAATCCCGCGTGACCCCGATGGTCGGCAGATGGATAAATGCCCTCGCGATGCCCAGGATCAGAAGCCCCGCTGCAATCGCGATATAGGGCCCGCGCACCGTGCCCGCCACCAGGGCCGGCGACGCATTTGCCCCCAGATCCGTCAGGATGAACTGCCCCGCGATGATCGGCGCGATCATGCCGCCGGTTGAGTTGAACGCCTGCGCCAGTGTCAGCCGGAAGGGCGCGCTGTGCTCCGGCCCCAGAATCGACACATACGGATTGGCCGCGGTCTGCAGAGCCGTCACTCCAGCGCCCACGACAAAGATCGCCGTCAGAAACAGCGGGAAATTCACCAGCTTCGCCGCGGGAATAAACAGCAGAGCCCCCACCATCATCACGAACAGCGAAACCACGATCGTTTTCTTATAGCCAATCCGCTCGATCATCTTCGCCGTCGGGCTCGAGAAGACGAAGTACGCCAGGAAGAAGGCCGACTCGACCAGCATTGCCCAGCCATACCCCAGCGTGAACACCTTCTTCAGGTGCGGCACCAGTGCCATATTGAGGTTGGTAAGGAACCCGAAAAGAAAGAACAGGCACGTAATGATGATGAACGGGCCTACATAGCTCTGCCGCTCCACCCTCGGTGGCGCAATTGGTCTGGTACTCATCTTCTCGTTTCCCCGCTTCCCTGAAAATGCTACTAATGCCGGTCCGGCCACTTGTCCGCCGGTCGTCTCCGGTCCCCGCATCCTGAGTCCCATCGCGAGAAACCTGCACACATCACTATATGGATGCACAGCCCGCTTGCCTATGGGAGAAATCTAGGGCCGCGGCCGTCGCAACCCGGTAGCGATGCTCGTTACCGGCCTGTACGCTCTCCACCGAACCCTGTACCCTGCTGAATGATGTCTACGCCCCTTTTGCTCTCCGGTGAGCCGCTCACTCTCGACGTCATCGCCCAGGTGGCGCTCGATTTCCGCGCCGTCACCCTCGATCCCGCCGCCCTGCCCCGCATTCGGGCCTCCCGCGCCGTCGTCGACTCCCTCCTCGCTCGCGGCGAAACCGCCTATGGCGTCAACACCGGCTTCGGCAAACTTTCTGACGTCCGCATCCCCCCTGCCGAACTTCAGGACCTGCAGCGCAACCTGGTCCGCAGCCACGCCTGCGGCCTAGGAGACCCGCTTCCCGACGAAGCTGTCCGTGCTATGCTCCTGCTTCGCGCCAACGTCCTGGCCAAAGGCCTCAGCGGCGTTCGCCCGGAGGTCGTCGAAGCCCTCCTCTTCTTCCTCAATCACGGAATCCACCCCGTCGTCCCCGCTCGTGGATCCGTCGGCGCAAGCGGCGATCTCGCCCCACTCGCCCACCTCGCGCTCGCCCTCATCGGCGAAGGCATGGTCCTCCATGACGGTCGCCGCATTCCTGCCGCCCTGGCCCTGCTCAAAACAGGCCGCGCCGCCCTCACCCTCGAAGCCAAAGAAGGCCTCGCGCTCCTCAACGGCACCCAGGCCATCACCGCCGTAGGCACCCTCGCCCTCGTGCGCGCTCTCCGTGTCGCCGAACTCGCTGACCTCGCCGGCGCCATGACCCTCGAAGCCCTCCGCGGCACCCCAACCCCCTTTGACTCGCGCATCCACGCCGCCCGTCCTCACCCCGGCCAGATCGCCGCCGCCGCGCACCTTCGCGACCTGCTCGCCGACAGCGAGATCCGCGAGTCCCACCGCCATAACGACCCTCGTGTGCAGGACGCCTATTGCCTCCGCTGCATGCCCCAGGTCCACGGCGCTGTTCGCGACGGGCTCGGCCATGCCCGCACCACTCTCGAGATCGAAACCGGCGCCGCCACCGACAATCCGCTGGTCTTCGCGGAAGGCGAGATCCTCTCCGGCGGCAATTTCCACGGAGCGCCGCTGGCCCTCACTCTCGACGCCGCTGCCATCGCTGTCACTACCCTCATGGCGATTGCCGAGCGCCGCATCGACCGGCTTGTCAATCCCGACATCAATGAAGGCCTGCCGCCGTTCCTCTCCAAAACCCCTGGCGTCTCCTCCGGCCTCATGATCGCCCACGTCGCCGCCGCCGAGCTTCTCAACGAGGCCAAGGTCCTCGCTCACCCCGCCAGCACCGACTCGGTACCGACCTCGGGCGGTAAAGAGGACCACGTCTCCATGGGCATGACCGCCGCTCTCAAATTCCATCAGATTGTCGAGAATGCCGAGCGCGTCCTCGCCATCGAACTCATCTGCGCTGCCCAGGGTCTGGAATACAGGGCGCCCCTTCAGCCCGCGCGCCGCGTCGGCGAAGCTCTGGCACAGGTACGAACCGTGGTCCGCCGCCTCGAGCACGACCGCGTCCTCGCCCCCGACATTGAAGCCCTCGCCTCGGCCCTGCGCTCCGCCCGCTTTGACACTTGGCGCAGATGAGGGAGCCTTTAGCCGTCAGCGAAAAGCCGGTCAGCACCGCCCGCCTTCCGAGCTAACCGCTGACCGCTTCCCAGCTCCGTCAGTACTCAATCCCCTTCTGCGCCAGCACACCCTTCTCATAAGCGTGCTTTACCTGGCGCATCTCTGTCACGGTGTCCGCAATTTCCACGAGCGACGGATGCGCATTCCGCCCCGTGAGAATCACGTGCACCATCTCCGGCTTTTCCTGGAGCGTCGCTACCACCTGTGCCGGGTCCAGCATCCCGTAGCTGATCGCGTAATTGATCTCATCCAGCACCACCAGATCCCAGTCGCCCGACAGGATCGCCGTTCGCGCCTCAGCCCACGCCTCTTCCACCAGCCGAATATCTTCCGGATCGGTCTCCGCGCCGCCGATTTTCACGAAGCCGCGCCCCATCTGCCGCATCACGAAGTTCTCGCCGAACGCCTTCACCGCATCCAGCTCACCGTAGTGCCAGCTCCCCTTCAGGAACTGCAGCATCAGCACGCGCATCCCGTTCCCCACCGCACGCAGCGCCGTCCCCATCGCCGCCGTCGTCTTGCCCTTGCCCGGCCCCGTGTTAATCAGGATCAAACCCTTCCGTGTCTCCGCCACCCTGCCTCCTCTGGTTTCACTGAGCCGCTCTTGTGCTGACCGGTTCTACGCTTATCCCT
>JBAUZR010000752.1:0-8717 GCA_049585375.1 Acidobacteriaceae bacterium | reverse complement strand
AGCGCGGCCGGGCGAAGGAAGGAGGGTCGCATAGGCGCAGTGTAATCCGCGGGGAAGCCGGCACCGCGCAGGGCGCTGCGATATGCTGGCGTTTGCCTTCCTCAGGACCCATTGCCGGCGGATCGCGGCCCGCGGGCGCGCGCGATGAGACGAGTTCCGCGCAGGCGGTGCGGGCAATGTTCGACAGCATTGCGCCGCGCTACGATCTGCTGAACCACGTGCTTTCCTGCAATGTGGACCGCCTGTGGTGGCGGCGGACGGCGCGGCGGTTTCGGGCCATACTGGAGCGACCGGAGACACGGGTGCTCGACATTTGCTGCGGCACCGGCGATATGACGCTGGCTCTGCTGCGCCGGCGTCCGCCGGGCGGCACACCGGTGCTGGCGGCCGACTTTTCACCGGCGATGCTGGAGCGGGCGCGGGCCAAGCTGGCAGGAAAAGCCGCCACGGTGCTGGAAGCCGACGCGCTGCATCTGCCCCTGGCGGACCAGTCGGTCGATCTGATCACGACGGCGTTTGGATTTCGCAACCTGGCGAACTACCAGGCGGGTCTGGAGGAGTTCTTTCGCGTTCTGGCCCCGGGCGGCCAGCTGGGCATCCTCGATTTCAGTGAGCCGGGCGGCTGGATGGGCAAGCTATACGCGTTTTACTTTCGGCGCATTCTGCCGGCCATTGGAGCGCGAATCTCGGGCATGGGCGCAGCCTATGCCTATCTGCCGGAGTCGGTGGGGCGCTTCCCACCGCCCCAGGTCATGCTGGAGATGATGCGGGCCGCGGGCTTCGTCGACGTGTCGTGGACACCCTACAGCTTCGGAATTGCCGGGTTGTGGCGCGGGGTTCGGCCGGCGTGAGATTTTCCGATGCGCAGGCCTGGGCAGCGGTAGGCTGAAGGAAAGCATGTCAACCACGGCCATTCCGGGCTCCACCGGGGCCAGCGCGGAGAAGCGCTGGGCGGCTCTGGTGTCGGTGCTGGCGGCCTGCCTGATGACGGCGCTCAAGCTGCTCGTCGGGCTGCTGACAGGCAGTCTGGGCGTGCTGTCGGACGCCGTGCACTCGGCGCTGGATCTGGCAGGCTCAGCGCTGACCTTCCTCTCGGTGCGGATCGCCGACCGGCCCGCGGACTGGAATCATCCCTACGGGCACGCGAAGGTCGAAAACATCTCCGCCTTCGTGGAGACCGGCCTCATGGCAGCCTCGGCGCTGGGCATCACAGCCGAGGCCATTACCCGGATCTTCTTCCGCCCGGTGGCTCTGCATTTTTCCGGCTGGCCGTTTGTGGTGATGGGGGCGTCCATCGTCGTGGATCTGTGGCGTTCGCGGCGGCTGCATAAGGTGGCCCGCCGGTACGGCAGCGAGGCTCTGGAGGCGGATGCGCTGCATTTTGCGTCGGACATCTGGGCGAGTGCAGCGGTCATTGTCGGACTCAGTGCCTCGTGGCTGGGTTCGATCGAGCGCATTCCTTGGCTGCGCTATGCCGATCCGGCAGCGGCGATCGTCGTCTCAGCCATGATCCTGACGTTTGGCTGGCGGCTGGCCTGGCGGGCCGTGGGAGCGCTCACCGACGCGGTGTCGCCGGAAATCCACACGAGCATGATCGAGGAGGTGCGGCGGACTCGGGGGGTGCTGGGCATCGATCAGGCGCGGCTGCGGCGCTCCGGCAGCGCCTACTTTGCGGATCTGACCCTGTCGTTGCCGCGCCAGCTGACGTTCCAGCGCACTGAGGACCTGGTGGGCGAGGCGACGGCGGCGGTGCAGCGGGTTCTCCCGGGAGCCGATGTGGTGATCCATACCGTCCCGCGATCCGCCATCGCCGAAAGCGTCTTCGATCAGGTGCGGGCTGTGGGCGCGCGCAACAATGTGCTGCTGCACGACGTCAGCATCGAGTCGTTTCCCGACGGCCTGCACGTGGAACAGCACATCGAGGTGCGGGAGACCATGCCGCTGCTGGAAGCGCACCGGTTTGTCTACAGCCTCGAACAGCAGATCCGCGCCGAAGTGCCGCAGGTGGGCTCCGTGCTCACGCACATCGAGAGCGAAATGGCCACTATCGAGGCACCGGTGCAGGTCGCGCAAAATCGCCGCATCGAACAGCATCTGCGCGATGCCGCCGCCAATCTGCCTGAAGTGGTCGACATCCACGAGGTGAAAGTGGATCGAGTGGGCGAGCGGCTCCATGTAACCTGCCACTGCACGCTGCCGGACGCGATGGAGATGCGGCGCGTGCATGAATCGATTACAGAGCTGGAGCATCGTTTCAAGCTGGAGTGTCCGGAAGTGGACCGGTTGCTGATTCATCCGGAACCGGCTTCGGACAATCAGCATCGCCAATAAAGGAGACGACGGTGGTAGCGAGTGCGGTTTGGCAGGGGGAAGAGCGCTTCAGCGTGCAGTCGGACAGCGGGCGGGCGGTGGTCCTCGACGGATCACCGGAGCATACGGCTGGTCCCAGCCCGATGGAGATGGTGCTGGGCGCGCTTTGCGCGTGCACGTCAGTGGACGTGGTGAGCATTCTGAAGAAGAAGCGCGAGGCGCTGGAAGGGCTGACGGTGACGGCCCAGGCGGAGCGGGCGCCTGGATCGCCGAGCGTGTTTACGCATATCCATCTCACCTACAGGATTCGCGGCACTGTCTCGAAAAAGGGCGCGGAAGACGCGGTATCGCTTTCGAAGAACAAATACTGCTCGGTGTCCAAAATGCTGGAGAAAGCTGCGACTATCGATTACTCGATCGAATACGAATCATGATCGGATTCTTTCGGTTCATTCTCGTGATGATGCTGCTGGTGGTGGTCGCCATGACCTCGGCCATCGTGACCATGCACTTCGCGATCCACGGCGCGGAGGTGGCGATTCCGGATCTTCGGGGAATGACCGTGGCCCAGGCAGGGCAGCGGGCGGCATCCCTGGGTCTGACGCTGCATGTCGAGAACCGCCTGTACTCCGCCGAAATGCCAGCGGGAAGAGTCGCGAACCAGTCGCCGGCGGCGGGGACCACTGTGCGGCGGGGTTGGCGGGTCTGGCTGACCGAGAGCCTCGGACCGCAGAAGATCGCGATTCCGAATCTGCTGGGCAAGGATCAGCGCATCGCCGCGATCGAGATCCGTCGCGCCGGCCTGAGCACCGGGACGGTGGCGATGATGCCGTGGCCGGATGCCCCGCCGGGCGTGGTTTTCGCGCAAAGCCCGGAGCCGAACGCTTCCGGGGTCGAAGGCCCGGTGATGAATCTGCTGGTGGCCGCTCCCCCTTCGGAGATGCAGCCGCCGAATGGCCTGGTGATGCCGCAGCTGACAGGCCAGGGCTTCACAGCCGCAGCCTGGTCCATTGTCCATGCCGGCCTGCACCTGGCTCCCGTGAAGGATGAGGAGATCCATCCGGCGCCGGTGGGCACTGCCGGCCCGCCACAGCCGCCGATGGCTTCCGGCACGATCATCGCGCAAAGCCCGGCGGCGGGCGATCGAGTGGATCCCAGCGTGCCGATTCAGCTGACGGTGGCGAAATAGGGTTCAGGCGCGGGGGCGCCGCGCAGCCAGCGAGGCGGTCGTGCCGGCTTCGCTGCGGGAGGCGCTCCGCGGCGCGTAGCCAGTGGACTGGCGCACGACGAGGCTGGTGGGAACCTTAAGGAGAATGTCGGGCACCGGCTGCCCCGGCAATTCGATCAGGCTGCGCAGTGCCTCCACCGCGGCGCGGGCGATCGCTTTCCGCGACATGCGGATGGTGGTGAGCGGCGGGGTGGCAAATTCCGCAAACGCAATATCGTCGAAGCCTACGATGGAGAAGCAGCCCGGCAGGTCGATGCCCTGGCGGTTCAGCTCGCGAGTCGCTCCGAGCGCCATCATGTCGTTGGAGCAAATCACCGCCGTGGGCGCAGCTTTCTGATTGAGGATGTGTCCCATGGCGTGCATGCCGCTCTCCATGGTGTGGTTTCCCTCGATGAGCCAGCTCTCCCGGCACATACAGTCGGCCCCGTCGATGGCGGCGAGAAAGGCCTCGCGGCGGAGCTGGGCCGAGCGTTCTCCCAGCGGTCCGCTGATGAAGGCGATCTTCCGGTGGCCGAGGTTCAGCAGATGCTGCACCGCTTCGCGCATGCCACGGCGGTAATCGATGGTGAGGGCGCAGGTGCGAAGTGCGCGGGGCGCCTGATCGATAAAGACCAGGGGAACAGAGCCGAGCTGCCGGACGATTTCGGCGCGCAGCGGGCTTTCACTGCCGAAGGTCAGAATAGCGGCTCCATCGACGCGCAGGTCCGGCATGCGGCGGATGCTGCGGCGGGTGCGCTCGGTGTCATAGCCGGTAGAGCCGAGCTGGATTTCGTAGCCGTGCCGCGTGGCCAGATCTTCGAAGGCGTGGATCAGCTCAGGGAAGAAGGGATTGGTGAGATCTCCGATGAGGAGGCCGAGGAGGCGGGTGCGTCGCGATTCCGCGGAAACGCCCGGAGCGGAGTCGTCGTGCTGACCTGAATTCGTGGAACCGTTCGCGAGATGGGAGGACCGGCTGCTCATGGCAAAGAACCGGGGGATTCCTGTGACGGTGCAGTGTAACGGGGCGGGCAGGAAAATTGCCATCAAATACAGACAGCGCTAATTCGATTTAGTAAAATTGCCGCGGTTCCCGAGGTGCATTCTGCATGCCTCGGGAGCCTTCGGTATAGGCTGACTGTTTATGCTCGACACTCTGAAAGCGCAGGTGCTGGAAGCCAACCTCGAACTGGTGCGGCGTGGTCTTGTGCTGTACACGTTCGGCAACGCCAGCGGTATCGACCGGGAGCAGGGACTGGTGGCCATCAAACCCAGCGGTGTTCCCTACGACAAGCTGACCGCGGACGACCTGGTGGTGAGCGATCTGAACGGGAAGATCATTGAGGGCGCGTACAAGCCATCGTCGGATCTGGACACGCATCTGGAACTCTACCGGGAGTTTCCTTCGATCGGCGGCGTGGTCCACACGCATTCAGAGTTCGCGACCGCGTGGGCCCAGGCGTGCCTCGAAATTCCCGCTTATGGCACCACGCATGCCGACTATTTCTACGGTCCGGTGCCGGTGACCGAAGAACTGACCGATCTGGAAATAGGCGGCAACTACGTTCTGAATACGGGCAAGGCGATCGTGCGGCGCTTTCGCACCCTGGATCCGCAGGCGATCCCCGGCGTGCTGGTGGCCGGGCACGCGCCGTTTGCGTGGGGCAGCGATGCGATGGAGGCCGCGTATCATGCTGTGGTGCTGGAGGCCGTGGCACGGATGGCGTTTTACACCGCCACGCTGAATCCTGGCTGTGGTGGCATATCGCAGGCATTGCTCGATCGGCATCATTTCCGTAAGCATGGGGCGAAGGCCACTTACGGGCAACGTTAATCCGGAACCGGAGAGTCCCTCGCTCCTATTCCCGCACAGGCTGACAGACTGAGGCTCCTCGACGCATGTCTATCTCAAGCGCACCCGCTCTGGCGCTGTTCCTGCAAACGCCTGTCCATGCATCGCTGGTCCATCTGTCGGGTGTCGATATCGCGGTCATCGCGATCTACTTCGGCATCGTCATCTACATAGGCTTCTATCTCAAGGGCGCGTCGAACACCAGCGAAGAGTTTTTTATGGCTGGCCGAGAGATGACCGCGTGGATCGCGGGGCTGAGCTTCGTTTCCGCCAATCTGGGATCGCTGGAGCTGATGGGCTGGGCGGGATCGGCATATCAGTACGGCATTCTCGCCACCCACTGGTACTGGATCGGGGCGATTCCTGCGATGCTCTTTCTCGGCATCATCATGATGCCGTTCTATTACATCTCGAAAGTGAACTCGGTGCCGGGGTATCTGGCTCTGCGTTACGGGCCGGGGACGCGGGGACTGTCGGCGATCTGCTTCGCCCTGATGACGGTGCTGATGAGCGGCATCAACATGTACGCCATGGCCGTGGTGATGAAGGTGGTGCTGGGATGGAACCTGAATTTTTCCATCTGGGTCTCGTCGATCACGGTGGCGGTTTACGTGGCGCTGGGTGGCCTGCGCTCGGCGATTTTCAATGAGGTGCTGCAGTTCCTGCTGATCTGGCTGGGCGCGCTGCTGATCCCGATTCTTGGCCTGATTGAGGCGGGAGGCTGGGAGAACCTGAAGCATCAGATCGCCGCGCGGATGGGCACGAACAACTACACGCACCTGTGGTCGACGACCGCGCACTTCCGTGACAACCCCATGGGAATCCACTGGACCGGCCTGGTCTTCGGGCTGGGCATCGTCATCAGCTTCGGCTACTGGACGACGGACTTCCTGGTGGTACAGAGGGTGCTCTCGGCGCACAACCTGCGCTCGGCGCGCATGGCGCCGATAATTGGAGCGGCGTTCAAGATGGCGGTGCCCTTCATCGTCATTCTGCCCGGACTGCTGGCCCTCTCGGTGCTGCCGTTCCATCTGGTTCCGCAGGATGTCGCGGTCCGCACCGGACAGCACAGCTACAACGAAGTGCTCCCGCTCATGCTGGTGCGCTACTGCGGGCCCGGGTTGCTGGGGCTGGGCGTCACCGCGCTGATCGCGGGATTCATGTCGGGGATGGCCGGCAACGTGAGCGCCTTTGCCACGGTCTGGACCTATGACATCTACGGCGCGTTCATGAATAAGAAAGCCAGCGACAGCCATTATGTGGCCATGGGACGCTGGTGCACCTTCATTGGCGTGCTCATCTCCGTAGGCACCGCATATCTGGTGCAGCATGCAGCCAGCATTATGGATTATGTCCAGGCCCTCTTCAGCTTCTTCATTGCGCCGCTGTTCGGGACTGTGATTCTGGGCATGCTGTGGAAGCGGGCGACCAAAGCAGGCGGCTTCTGGGGGCTGCTGGCAGGAACTTGCACGGCGATCGGCCTGTGGGCCTGGGTGGAGCAGGATCCTTCAGCGCTGCGCTATGTGGCGCTCTCCCCGGATGCGAAGGCGATGGCGGCGGATATGTATCGCGCGTTGTGGTCGTGGCTGGTGTGTCTGATCGTGACCGTCGTGGTCAGCCTGCTGACGCAGCCCCGGCCCATCGAGGAACTCGACGGACTGGTCTACGGAGCTACGAAGCTCCCCGAAGAGCACGACGATCACTGGTACCAGAAGCCGATTGTGTGGGCCGGCGCCATTGCCATAGTTTTCATCGGGCTGAACATCATTTTCTGGTAGAGGAGCGGAGACACGATGCGCGGACACTCTTCCATCTGGCTTTTCTCGGGCATCCTGCTGCTCGCCTACGGCGTAATCATCATGGGCACCGGACTGTGGGAGCTCGCCCATCCACTGGTGCACAAACCGGTCCTTTACAACCTGCACGCGCCGATCTGGTGGGGCGCGATCATGCTGGCGGGCGGGCTCTTTTACACGATTCGCTTTCGTCATCATCGTTAACCGATTTGCCATCCAAAGGAACTGACCTATGAAGAAGCAACTGACATTCGGAGTCATCGTTGGAAACCGCGGATTTTTTCCCGATCATCTGGCCAAAGAAGGCCGCGAAGAAATGCTGGCCGTGCTGGAGAAAGCCGGCATTAAGGCCATTACCCTGACCCCCGAGCAGTCGAAGTTCGGCTCCGTGGAGACGCACGACGACGCGATTCGCTGCGGCGACTTGTTCCGTACGCACCGCGACGAGATCGACGGCATTATCGTCACGCTGCCCAACTTCGGCGACGAGCGCGGCATCGCCGACTCCATCCGCTACTCGAAACTGGATGTCCCGGTGCTGGTGCAGGCCACGCCCGACCGCCGCGACGATATGAAGATCTCCGACCGCCGCGACAGCTTCTGCGGCAAGATGTCGGCGTGCAACAACCTGATGCAGTACGGGATTCCCTATTCCATTACGGCGAGGCACACGGTGCAGCCCAGGTCTGAGGAGTTCGCCAGGGATCTGGACTGGTTTACGAAGGTCTGCCGGGTGGCGAACGGCCTGAAGAAGCTGCGCATCGGAGCCATCGGTGCGCGGCCGCAGGCGTTCAATACCGTGCGCTACAGCGAAAAGCTGCTGGAACGGTACGGCATTTCCGTGGTCACCCTCGACCTCTCCGATATCTTCGGGATGGTGGGTCGCATGAAGGATGGCGAGGATGATGTGCAGCGCAAGCTCTCCGCCATTAAGAAATATGTATCCACTGACAACGTTCCAGCTGAAGCGCTGCTGAAGATGTCGAAACTGGGCGTGGCCATCGAGCGCTTCATGAAAGACACGCACTGCACCGTCTCGGCCGTCCAGTGCTGGACTTCCCTCGAGGAGAACTTCGGCGTGGTGCCGTGCACGGTGATGAGCATGATGAGCGAAAGCCTGCTGCCGGCTGCCTGCGAGACCGACGTGATGGGCACCGTTTCCATGCACGCCCTGGCGCTGGCCAGCCAGACGCCCAGCGCGCTGCTGGACTGGAACAACAATTACGGCGACGACGAAAACAAGTGCGTCTGCTTCCACTGCTCGAACCTGCCGAAGCACTTCTTCGCCGATGTCGTCATGGACTTCCAGGCGATCATCGCCGGCACGGTGGGCAAGGAGAACACCTTTGGCACCTGTGTGGGGCGGGTGAAGGCGGGCGCGATGAGCTACGTCCGCTTCTCGACCGACGATTACAAGGGCAAGATTCGCGGCTATATCGGTGAAGGCGAATTCACTAACGATCCGCTGGAAACCTTCGGCGGGGCCGGCGTGGCGAAGATTCCGCAGTTGCAGAAACTGCTGCACAGAATCTGCACCGAGGGCTTCGAGCATCAC
>JBAUZR010000751.1:0-2693 GCA_049585375.1 Acidobacteriaceae bacterium | reverse complement strand
GAACCACGGTCAGGAGGAAGGCCAGCGGCAAGGCGAACAATCCGAAGGAGATCGTGCGGTAGATGAAGAAGATCAACAGGAAAACCGCGACGATTGCGAGCGCCAGCGTGGAGATGATCTCCGTAGCCAGCACCGGAATCAGGTGATGCGCCGTGGCCAGCATCTCGACGGTGGCGACCAGATGAAAGAACCAGGCTCCCAGGGCCACCGGCAGGCAGTAGCGATGGCCGCGCGGGCGGTTGCCGAGCACGGCGGGTATCGCCAGAAGGCTGGCGACCCCGTACAGCGAAGCGGCAACTCGAAGCCAAAGGAGAAACATGAGGGGCTCTGGGGGAGGCCGTGGGACCGGAAAGAAAAGTATATAAAAATAGCCCGGGTCACGGCCTCGCTGAACCCATTATCCGAACCGTGCGGGGCGAGGAATGTGATCTGGATCACTCCGGCTCCGCTACTCTGATTCCGGCCGCGTCGCTCCGGAGTCACCCTGCAGCGCGGGAAATGCTTTCGCCCGAGCCGGCATCCACGTAGACTGAAGCCGATGGGCGCCGGCTTCGCATCCACCGATCGCTTTCTGGCTGAAATCAAAGAGGGTCGGCTCCGCGCGGGCTACGTCCTCGTGGGGGACGAGGTATTCCTCTACGAGCGCTGCCGCAAGGCCGTGCTGGCTGCTCTGGTGCCGCCAGACCTGCGGGATTTCTGCCTCTCCGATCTGGATCTGGCCGAAACCAGCATCTTCGAGGCACTCGACCGAGCCCAAACTCCGTCGCTCATGGCGCCGTTCCAGGTGCTGTTCATCCGCAACCTGAAGACCCTCTACACGCGCGGGGCGAAAAAGGACGAGTTTGCCGCTATCGACGCTTACTTTCGGTCGCCTAACCCGCAGGCGCTCGTGATCTTCGTCGCCGACCATCTGCGCATTCCGTCCGATCCGCGACGTATGGATCTGGACGACAAGAACCGGTACGAGCGCATCCGCGAAACCCTCGGCGACTGGTGCGGCCTGGTCGAGTTGGCCCGTGTGGACGAGGGCGACGCACTGAAGTGGATCGCCGCCGAAGCGAAGCGGCGCGAGGTGACCGTGGATCAGGACGCGGCGCGCGAGCTGGCCGACGCGCTGGGCGCCGACATGATGCTGATTGCCTCCGAACTGGAGAAGCTGGTGCTGTATGTTGGCGCAAAGCGGCACATTACGCTGGGTGACGTGGAGACGATGGTGCTGGCGGCGAAGCAGCGCTCGCTGTATGAGTTGACCGATGCCATCTCGGCGAAGGATCGCGCCCGCGCGATCAGCTTGTTGCACGGGCTGCTGAATGCCAGCGACGGCGGCGAGGACTCGGCGATTGGACACCTTTACATGCTGGCGCGGACTTTTCGGCAGATGCTGGTGATCCTCGAGAAGAACGTGCGGGACTCGCGGGCGATCTGGCAGGCGCTGTGGCAGGGTTTTCGCATGCCTCCTTTTGCGGCTGAAGACGTGATCCGCCAGGCGCGGCGGTACAAGTCGCGGCGAGAGCTGACGCGAGCGCTGCGGCTGATCGCGCGGGCCGACCTGGAGCTGCGGTCGCAGCCGCCGGACAAGCGTCTGGTGCTGGAGCGGCTGGTGATCGACCTGGCCAGCGAGCCGAAGGCTGCGCTGTCCGGAGTGAGCGGCCAATACGCGATGGAATGGAGCTGACCGTAATGCGCGTCGGCTTGATTTCGGCTCTCCTTTTTACCGCGGTGGCGGCTGGACAAACTCCGGGCAAGCCCGCGGTATCGGCGATGCGGACTTTTACCGATGCGACGCTGCATCTGACTTTCTCCTATCCGGCGGAGCTGACGCCGGTGGATCCGAAGGTCTCGACGGCTTTGGGGCAGCGCATCCTCTATGGCGAGGACGGCGCGAGCGATCCGGACAAGGTGAAGTCCGGCGCGGGCTGCATCCGAACACTGATGGCGGTTGGCGAAGACGGACGGGTGACCGCACGGCTGGCGCTCTTCGAGATCGACCTGAGCTGCATACCTCCGAAGGCGGCAAAGAACCGCAAGCTCATGGATGAGACTCTGCATGGGCTGGCCTCCCAGGGCAACGAGGTGCTGGGCATGGTGCCGATGGATGACCCGGTTGGGTTCCTGCTGGGAGGGAACCATGCCTTTTTCGCCGCAGCCCAGGGGACACCGGTTTCGGCGTCGGCGATACAGAGCAGCCGGGGACTGGTGACGGCCACGATCGCCGTCGAGGTCCTGAGCCGCGGCGGACAGCGGGAAATCCTGGCCTGGCATGTGGCGTCGAGCGACGCAGGGACGTTCAATCGGCTGCTGGGGTGTCCGGTGGATCTGGGAACAGGGCAGGCGCAGCCGCTGTTTCCGGCGCAGGCGCGGTAGGCTCTCCCCCCGGGGGGGGATTAACTTTTCGCCTAAGTATCTTTTTTACACTTAAGTACGGTTTTTATTTGGAGGCTCCAAACCGGAAATACCGGCAAACCGGGTAGGTTTTGGAGGCTCCAAAACAGCGGATAGCGTATAGCGAATAGCGGACAGACGAGAAACACGGCAGTTGTTCAGGGACTCCAAAACAGCGGACAGCGGACAGCGGACAGAACAAATGGAAGCCTTTAGCGAAGTGACCTCCTTGATTCGCAAGCCGGGTCAGGACGAGATGCGGATCGGGTCCGGAACGAATAAAGCCCGCGCGCGGCGGGCTTTTTCTTTTT
>JBAUZR010000750.1:0-1775 GCA_049585375.1 Acidobacteriaceae bacterium | reverse complement strand
ACCAGTCCCTCGCCGCCCGCCCGCTTTCATCGCCGCCCCGCCGCGCATACCATAAAGACAGCCACTGCATCCGCTGTTGGGAGCGGCAGGCTGGAAAGGCAAGTCGTGCGCTGGTTCCTTCGTTCCAAGATTCACAATGCCACCGTTACTCAAGCCGATCTCCACTATGTAGGCAGCATCACCATCGACAGCGACCTCATGGAGAAGGTCGGTCTCGAACCCGGCGAAAAAGTCCTCGTCGTCAGCAATACCTCAGGCGCCCGCCTCGAAACCTACACCATCGCCGGCCCCCGCGGCTCCGGCGCGATCGAAATCAACGGCGCGGCCGCCCACCTCATCCATAAGGGCGAAGAGGTCATCATCATGGGCTTCGAGCTTTCCGACAAGCCCATCCACGCCAAAGTCATCCTCACCGGTCCCGGCAACCGTGCGCCCCAGTGGCTCTCGGAAAAGGCGGGGCAAGTGATCTGACCTGTCGCGATCCGCCATGGCGCGACGAACAGGTCCGCCAGGCTCCAAATGGGTCTGCACTATATTCGGAACAGTATGTCTTCGGGAGACTCCGGCAAGGCCGTCCTCATCCATTTTTCCGGGCACGATCATCCGGGCCTCACAGCGGAGCTGACCCGGACGCTGGCCAGTCATCCCGTCCGTCTTCTCGACATGGGGCAGGCCGTCGTTCATGAGGCTCTTTCCCTCGGCATCCTGATCGAGTTGCCCCCCGACAGCGCCTTCGCCTCCCTGAAAGCCGGCCTGACGGCCCGCGCCCACGAGCTCGACCTGCAGGTGCGCTTCTCAGCCGTTCGCCCCGCCTCTCTGCAACACTGGCTCTCCGGTCTGCGCCAGCAGCATTTCATCATCACGCTTTTGGGCCGCTCCCTCACGGCGGAACATTTCGCCCGCGTTACCGCCATTACCGCAGCCCACCAGATGAACGTGGATCGCATCGATCGGCTCTCCGGCCAGCTCTCGCCCGACGATCCGCTCGCCGGCGCCTGCGTGGAGCTCGCGGTCAGCGGTGATCCCGCCCGCGAGCCCGCCATGCGCGAAGAATTTCTTGCCGCTGCCCAGGCGCTCTCCATCGATATTGCCTTTCAGCGCGAGAGTATCTTCCGCCGGAATCGCCGCCTCTTCGTCTTCGACATGGACTCCACCCTCATCCAGGCCGAAGTCATCGACGAGTTAGCCAAACTCGCAGGGGTCGGCGATCAGGTCGCCCGCATCACCGAGGCCGCCATGCGCGGCGAGCTGGACTTCGACGCCAGCTTCACCCGCCGCGTCGCCCTGCTGCGCGGGCTCTCAGCCGAGCGCGTCGACTCCCTGGTTGAAACCATTCCTCTCGCCGAAGGCGCTGAACGTCTCATTCGCACCCTCCGCCTCCTCGGCTATAAAACCGCAATTCTCTCCGGGGGATTCACCTTCTTTGCCCGTCGCCTGCAGCAGCAACTCGGCATCGATTACGTGCACGCGAATGAACTGGAAATTGCCGACGGCGTCGTCACCGGACGCGCCGTTCCTCCCATCGTGAATGCAGAAGCCAAAGCCGACCGCCTGCGTGCAATTGCCGGCCGCGAAAACATCTCTCCGGAGCAGGTGGTCGCCGTCGGTGATGGAGCCAACGACATTCCCATGCTCAGGCTCGCCGGAATGGGTATTGCCTATCGCGCCAAACCGCTGGTGCGTCAGAGCGCTCCCCAGTCCATCTCCTCGCTCGGCCTCGATGGTTTGCTCTACCTCATCGGCGTTCGCGACCGCGACCTGCATCCGCACGAACC
>JBAUZR010000749.1:0-2107 GCA_049585375.1 Acidobacteriaceae bacterium | reverse complement strand
ACGCTGCGGAGCGCGGCGAAGGTGCGGATCATAAGGATGGCGCTGATGAGGAGCACAAGCGCCATGGCGGTTTGGGCGATGACGAGGATGCTGCGGGAGCGATGGCTGGAACGGCTGGCACTTGCGGTGCGGGCAGACGAGCTGAGGGACAAGGAGAAGCGGGCGCGGGCATAACGCCAGGCGGGGATGGCTCCAAAGAGGAAGCCGGAGCCGACGGCGAGGAAGACGGTGAACGCCAGGGAGCGGGCATCGAGGGAGGTTTCGCTCAGGCGGGGCAGGTTGGCAGGGCCAAAGGCGACCAGCAGGCGGAGTCCGGCCCAGGCGACGAGGAGGGAGAGCAGGCCACCGAGGACACCGAGGGTGACGCTTTCGAGGAGGAGTTCGCGGGCGATGCGGGCGCGTCCGGCACCGAGGGCGGCACGGATGGAGAGCTCATGCTGTCGGGAATCGGCACGGACGAGGAGGAGGTTGGCGATATTGGCGCAGGCGATGAGCATGACCAGGCCGACGGTGGCCATCACGATCCAGAGGAGGCTGGAGATGTTGCCGATGACCTGCTGCTTGAGCGAGCGGAAGTGAGGCGCGATGCGCCAGACCTGGTAGTAGTGAGGATTGGTGCCGGGGCCGTTGGACCAGGAATCCATCCAGACCGGAATTAGCCGTGCGAAATCGGCATCGGCCTGGGCGATAGAGACACCGGGCTTGAGGCGTCCGATGCCGTTGAAGCCGAAGCCGGCGAGAATTTCGTGGACCGGATCGAGGGCGAGGGGGAGCAGCAGGTCGAAACTCTGGTCGGCGATACGGAAATTGCGGGGCATGACGCCGACGATGGTGCGGGGCTGGGCATCGACCTGGAGAACGCGGCCGATGATGCCAGGATCACCGCCAAAGCGGCGCTGCCAGTAGCCGTAGCTGAGCATGACCGTTTTCGCGCCGCGGGGATCCTGGTCGGCGGTATTGAACCAGCGTCCGGCGACGGCAGGAACCTGGAGGGACTGGAGGACGCCATCGCTGACAGCGGCGGTCTGGACCTCTTCAGGGTGGGCGATCCCGGTGATGCTCGCGGCTCCATTCGTCCAGATGCCGATGGACTGCAGAGTCTGGTTGTGGCGGAGGAAGGTGAAATACATCGACGGCGAAAGCTGGAGGCCCGAGGAGAAGTTAGCGAGGCCGCCGGCGCCGGGCGCGTTGAGCCAGAGGGCGACGAGGCGGCCGGAGTCAGGGTAAGGGAGCGGGCGCAGCAGGACGCGATTGATCACGCTGAAGACGACGGTATTGGCACCGATGCCGATGGCGAGGGTGAGGAGAATGGTGGCGGCAAATCCGGGAGCTTTGCCGAGGCGGCGGAAGACGAGCCTGAGATCGGCAAGGAGGGACTCGAGGCGGGGCCACTGCCAGGCCTCGCGGCTGCGCTGCTCGATGAGGGTGGCGTTGCCGAAGGCGCGGCGGGCGGCCTGTTCCGCCTGGGCGCGGGGCATGCCGTCTTCCACGAGCTCGTCGACTTTTTCCGCGATGTGCTCCTCGATGGAGACGGCAACGTCGTCATAGCGGCGGCGGCGGGAGAAGAGCGAAGCGAACGAGCGGAGTCGGGGCATGGCGTTCTCCTCAGTTGCGGGCGACGGCAAGCACGCGGCTGATGCCGGCGGTCATCTGTTCGAAGCTGGAGCGCTCCTGCTCGAGGCGGCGGTGACCGGCCCTGGTGAGGCGGTAGATGCGGGTGGGGCGGCCTTTGGCGGAGACGCCTTCTTCAGAGGAGAGCCAGCCTTCACGGAGCATACGCTGCAGAGCGGGGTAGAGCGAGCCTTCTTCGATGCGGAGGAGATCGTCAGAGGCTTGCTGGATGTGCTTCACGAGCGCATAGCCGTGCATGGGCCTGAGACGGAGCGACTGGAGGATCATCATCTCGAGGGCGCCGGGGAAGAGATCGCGCGGGGCGGGTTTCCGGTCCATGGGGAGGAGTGTAGCAGCAGCATAGCTATTTTGGAAATAGGGATTGCGGATCAGGGAACGGAGAACAGGAACAGAGAACAGGGATGGGAGAGCCGGGCGACCGCATCGAGTTCGAGCAGAGGAGGAGGAGCGGTTTGGGGATTGGCCTCTTCTCTGC
>JBAUZR010000748.1:0-9426 GCA_049585375.1 Acidobacteriaceae bacterium | reverse complement strand
ACTCGAAGAAGCTCGGCGCCAGCTCCGATCAGCTGACGCTGGAAAAATCCCTCCCCCTTGCAAGTCTGGAGCCTGGAAAGTACATCGTGAAGATCAGCGTGGACGACGACGTGACGCGGCAGCAGATCGCACAGTCGGCGCCCTTTACGGTGGAGTAGGCTCAAAAGAGGGCTCCGGGCGGGCACGCCCTGGAGCACCCCAGCGGCCGGAAGAGCGGCGGGGCGAAAGTGATTTGGGAGAAGCCAGGGAGAAGATAACGCAAGTATTCGAGTGATACGACGTATCTCCATTTCCGGTCCGTTGTTGCTTGCTGTGGTGGTGTTGTGCGCAGCGGGGGCGCAGGCGGTCGCGCAGCCCAACACTCTGACGGGGGTGGTGCGGGACAGCCGGGGTACGCCCCAGATCGGGGCGGCGGTGGAGTTGCTGCATCCCGACTTCTCAGTCGTCGCCGAAGTCTATACAGATGATCACGGGCGGTATCGCCTGGATGCGATTCTGCCGGGTGTCTATGAGGTGAAGGCTTCAGGGGCGCTTTTCCTGCCGACGCTGCGGGAGAACCTGCGGGTTCTGGGCGGATCGAAGCTGGTGGTGAACCTGACGCTGAATACGTTGTATGAGGCGTTCCGCTGGCTGCCGGCGAAGCCTCGCCAGGCGGATGAGCCGAAGGACGACTGGACCTGGACGCTGCGCCTGTCAGCGAATCGGCCGCTGCTGCGGCTGCTGCAGGATGGTCCGCTGGTAGTGGTGACGAACGGGGACGGTTCGGCGCCGGAGCTGAAGGCGCGGGTGACGGTGCGCGGCGGCGAGAGCGGATTCGGGGACGGCGGCATCCACAACGATTTTGAGATGGAGCGCTCACCGGATGACGGGCGAGCGATGATCTTCCGCGCGGACCTGAGCCAGGCAGAGCAGCCCTCACTGAACTCGATGATCGGCTATGAGCAGGAGCTGGCTCCGGGGCACACCTTCCGCACGATTGCCGCGGTGGAGGCGCGGCCGGACATTGTGGCGGGTCCGGGGGCGCAGGGAATGCAGGCGGTCGAGATGCGGACAGGCCAAACGATGAGTTTTGGTCAGGCGGTGCAGGCGGAATTCGGAGACGACGCCGAGGCGGTCCATTTGGGAGACATGCTGGTGGCGAACCATCCCTTTGCCACACTGACAGTGCGGCGGGGGAATGGGTCGCTGGCCTATCGCGTGTCGACGGCGCCGGGAATCCAGCAGGTGGAGGATCTGGATCGTGAGGCGACGGTAGAGCCAAAGCTGGCGCAGCGCAACGGGCGTCTGGTGATGGAGCAGGGGCTTCACCAGGAGCTGGCGATTGCGCGGGAGAGCGGCAACACGCACATGAAGGTGACGGTGTGGCACGAGCGGATGGACCACGCGGTCATGAGCGGCGGGGGCACGGTTGCAGCGGCGGACTGGGCGGGCGGGAACCTGCTGTACGACGAATCGAGCGATTTGCTGCGGGCGACCGGCGGGCCAGTGGCCGGCGACGGGATGCTGGGCGAAGTCGAAAAGCAAGTGAACGGCAGCACCTGGATCGCCTTTGATGTCGCGCTGGGCGATGCGCTGGCGATGGGCGATGTGGCGGACCGAACGGAAACCCTGGGCCAGGTGCTGGCCAGCATGAAGGGGCGGGAGACACCGATGTACAGCGCCCGGGTGCGGGGCAAGGTATCGGCTTCGGGCACGCAGTGGCAAGCCTCGTACCGCTGGCAGGCGGCAAGCACGCTGACTCCGGTGGATGCGTTTGCGACGGGCCTCCCGGATGCTTATATGAGCGTGCTGGTGCGGCAGCCTATCCGGTATCGGCGGATGATTCCGAACGGCGTCGAAGCGCTGGTGGATGTGCGGAATCTGTTTGCGGAAGGATATCGGCCATTCGTGTCGCGCGATGGCAGCACGCTGTATTTTGCCGAGGCTGCGCGCTGCCTGCAGGGCGGATTTTCATTCACCTTCTGAGGCACCGGACCGAAGCCCGGCGCGAGGCTTGCGCCCGCAGGCAAACGGGCGATTTTGCCATGCTATAGTGTGAAAAGCAGGTGGCTTCTGGCTGTGAAAGAGGCTCCTGTTCCCGCCCGATCCTTCGTGGACGCGTAGCTCAATTGGCAGAGCATTCGACTCTTAATCGACAGGTTGAAGGTTCGATTCCTTCCGCGTCCACCATGTTGACTGGACTGAGCGGGGGCTGAGAGGTCCTTCACTGCGTTGCGCTTCGTTTGGCATTGCCGGCGGGCTCACGGCGACCGCAGAGGCCCAATTCCTTCCGCGTCCTCCAGACTCTGATCTATCGCCGCCAAACTGCACCGGAATCGCGCTCGGAAGCCACTCCACCTCACAGGCGCGGAGCGGCTCAGCTCCCGGGTTCTGATTTAGGCGCCATTCAGTGCCCAGATGGGCACGACGTCAGCCAAGGGCGCCCGTCGATTGTGTTACTACCAGGGAGATGAACCGGGTACGGGAATGAGTCTGGACTGTAGTCTGGATCGGGAGTCGGAATTGTGCGTTCGCAGAGTGTGAAGTGGCAATGACGGCTATCCGAAAGTGCGGCTGGGTGCTTTCGTGCAACGCGGCAGCGGTGCTGGGACTCGCGGGATGCGCGACGGCCGTTGCTCCGGTCAACAGCGAGTCTTCCAGCAGCTATATCCTTTCGCCATCCTCACGCACGCTGGAGCCGGTTGCGGTGGCGGAGACTCATGGTCAGGTGGTCGATCCCGCTTCGGTTCTGAGCGGGGAAGCGACCGAATTGCGGGGCCAGGGGAGTTACGTGGTTCTGGATTTCGGCAAGGAAGTCGGCGGCATTATCTCTCTGCAGTTTGGCAGCGCCAGTGACACACAACAATCGCTGGGCCTGGCATTCAGCGAGTCCTCACTCTACACCGGAATGGAAAGCGACCATTCCGACAGCGGCGGGGGCGGCGATGGGTATTTGTCGGTTGATGTCGTCCCGAATGGAAGTTACGTTGTGCCGGCCGCGAAACTGCGCGGAGGATTCCGATATTTGACGATAGGACTCCTGACGGGCGGTTCGGCAGACATAACCGGGGTGAGCCTGCAGTTTACGGCGGCGCCCATGCTATCGGACTTGCGCGCTTACACGGGCTCCTTCGAGTCGAGCGACGACACGCTCAACCGCATCTGGTACGCCGGTGCTTACACCGTGCAGCTGGATACGATTGACCCCACCCAGGGCGGAGTTTACCCGCCTCCCTATGCCGGTTGGTTATTTGATGGCGTGATCGGGTCGGGCACCACGATCCTGGTCGATGGAGCCAAACGGGACCGGTTTGTCTGGCCCGGGGATCTGGGCATTTCGGCATTGACGGCCTATGTTTCGACGGGCGACACGCTCTCGGTGAAGAACGACCTGAACACCCTGTTCGCCATGCAGGACCCAGACGGAGGGTTGCCGTATGTGGGGCCGACCGTGGATTTCGGCGTGGTATCCGACACATATCATCTGTGGAGTCTGGATGCGGTGATCGACTACTACCTCTATTCGGGCGATCAGGCATGGCTCGCGGAATACTGGCCTCAGATCAGGCGGGCGGTTCTGTTTTCCCTGGCGAAAATCGATACGCAGGGTTTGATGTCGGTGAATCTCACGGCGGATTGGGGAAGGCAGTCCTCCGGTGGCGAGGAAATCTCAGCGAACGCGCTTCTTTATCATGTGCTTCGCGGGATGGCGTTTCTGGCCTCGGAGGCGGGTGACGGGGTTTCATCGACGTTGTATGACACGCAGGCATCCAGCCTGCGCATGGCGATCCAGTCGCAGCTGTGGGACGGCACGGAAGGAATGTACCGAGATACCCCCGGTAGTTTGCTCTACCCGCAGGATGGGAACTCTCTCGCACTGTGGTTTGGAGTCCCGGATACGGCATCGCAGCAGTCGCAAATCTGCAGCGGCCTCCGACAGCGGTGGAACCGTTACGGCGCGGTCACGCCGGAACGACCTGGTTCGATCGCGACCTTCCCAGGTTCCATGGAAGTTCTCGGTCGCTTTGCCGCGGGAGATGATGCGGGTGCGATGGAACTGATGCGGCTCGAGTGGGGATATATGCTGGCCAGCCCGGCTGGATCAGGCAGCACGTTCTGGGAGGGATATCTGCAGGACGGCAGCTTCGACTATGGCGGACCCGTGATGAGTATCGCGCACGGCTGGGCGACCGGGCCGACGACCGCTCTGACACAATACGCAGCCGGCGTGGGTCCGGATCTTTCGGCATCTGTACCGTTCCATTTCATTCCGCACATGGGCACTCTTGTTCACGCTTCCGCAACTGTTTCTCTGGCGCAGGGGAGAGTTGCGGTCTCATGGGAGCGCACACCGGGGCGATTCGAGGGTCGGGTGGTAGCGCCGGCGTCGATGGCGGGACGGTATGGTGTGCCGGTGGACAGCACTTCCGCGTCGGTTTTCGTGGACGGAGCGACCGTCTGGAGCAGTTGCTCTGCGATTGTTCCTCGGGGCGTCGGCGTCGTCTCCCACAAGGGCGGTTATGTGTTCTTGAGCCAGGTTGCGGGGAGCCACACGGTGATTTCCACCGATACCTGCTCTTAGAGGGTGCGGTGTCTTGGCTCTGACGCCTGCCAAGGCTTCCTTTGCGGGACGCTTACGGAGTATAGGCTTCTACGGCTCCGCCCACCTTGATCGAGGGCAGACCCGTAGTGGCGGAGATATAGGGCACGCCATCGGCCATGACATCATCTGGGAATCGCCAGCCTGTCGCCAACACGCCGGTTCCGGTAACGATTCCGACGCTGGCAAACTCGCCCGTCAGTACGGGAGAGGTAATATGCCCGCTATCGAGGGAATTCACAACGAATTGTCCGATTGATCCGGGTCCGAGGTTCAGCAGAGCAGTTGCAGGACCCGTGAATCCCGCCTGCTGAGCAGTGAAACCATCGAACTGCAACTTGCCGATCATCGACGACTCTTCAAAGATGACAGCGGCGAAAGCCGTGCTCTCGCGGCGCACGACTTTGCAATTCTCAAAGAGCATATTTGAGCCGATCCAGGCAGTCAGGCCATTAGGAGCAGGTGGCGGGCGCAGAAAACCGGATGCATGGTTGGCCTGAGAGTGCCAGTCAAGAGGCGTTGGATAGAAGGTGATCTCACTCGCCTGGATGGTCCCGAAGTTTTCCGAGACTCCGAATACGACAGGTCCGGTCAGGGAGCAATTGGAGACAGACAGGGAAGCGATTGCGTTGGGGTTGCCGAGATCCTGCCACCCGATCTCAAAGGCTCCTCCCTGCAGGGTGCCCGTGCAATTGCTCACGGTGACATTATCGATGAGGAATCGAGCCGATCCCGAGGCTGTATAGAGACGCATGAGGGTCAGGCTGTTGAATGTGCAGCCCGTGACCGTGACCCGCGAAATATTGCCGGAGTAGCCCTCGGGGCAATTCAGCGCGATGGAATCATCGCCAGTCGCGAATCGGCAATTGGAGATCGCGATGTCGTTGGCGGGACCGTCGAAGTGGAGACCATCCGTATTGGCACCCTGGCCCTGGATCACGCAGCCGGATACTGTGACGTTGCCGACGTTCGACAGACGGATTTCATACGCAGGCGTATTGACGACGACCACATTTTCAATCGAGATGTTGTCGAGGCTCATCAGGTTGATGCCGAAGTACCAGGTTGTTTTGCTGCCCTGGGGCTGTCCGGTCGTCGAAACGCCATCGTGACCGGACCCCTGATTCCCATTGAGAGTGAAGTTGCTCAGTGAGACGTTCTTCCCGCGGGGAGGAGCGGGCGGACCCGGATCGGTGACAGCCGCGGCATCGGGGGGGCCATTGTGGATGCCGTCGTTATTGGTTCCTGATTTGACGAAGAAGCCGGTACCGCAGCCAAGACCGGCGATGCCCCAGTACCCGCCAGCGGGCAGGAAGAGTCCGGAAATGAGTGCGCTGCCGTCGATGATGAGCGTGATGGGATTGGAGGCTGAAGCATCCGCCATGGCGGCGTTGATGCGAGGGCCATCATCGGTCGCGGCGCCGTCATGGTACTTATTTCTTCCGGTCGTGAGGTCGCAGTCGAGAGCGCAACCGATTTCGGAAGCCCGAATGTAGGTCATTCCTGGAACCGGGGTGGGAGCAGCGGCGGGTCCCAGACAGGGAATTTGCGTTTGAGATTCAGCGCAGCCCAGGAGGGGGGTACCGATGGCTGAGCCGGCTGCGAACAGCCCAGCCTGCAGAACAAAGGATCGCCGGGTTATCCGTCGATCAACAGAGGCTGTTGGGTAGAGGTGCTCGTGCATGGTCCTTTGCCAGCGGAATCTCAATCACGCACGCAAAAACAGCAGGCCGGAGGGCAGTGACCCTGATCCGGAAAAGCTGATGATGTATAGAGAACCAGCAACATCATACCGTATTTTCTCTCCGCCACAAACGCCTCGGCCGAGCCGGTGCGAAGAGACGTGAGGCCACGCAGGGGTTGCTCCGGAATCCGGGCCCCTGAGGGCAGGGGCAGCGCTGCGCCGCATGGGTCAAGCCGCAGGCTGGGCAAGGGCCCGGATGACCGCCGTCTTAATCCAGCCGCAATCGAGCGGTCGAGTCTCCACCGCTTTTGCGATGAGATTTGCGGATCTAAGCAGTTCGGTCATCGATCGCTCGGAATAACGGTTGATGTGCTCGTGAATGGGGAGGGGAATGGTTCTGTCTCCCGCCAGCAGCCGGTCCAGGTCACGGTCGCTGATTTCGATCGGGACCTCGATGTAAAGGTAGCCACCAGGCTTGACCAGCGATGCCGCCTTTTTCGTGAGGAGCAGGGGATTGGGGACATGCTCGAGCACATGAGCCAGTTGAACGTAGGAGTAGGTTCCGAGGTCAGATGCTTTTTCGATTCTGGTGATTCCAGGCGCGGGGGTGATATTGGAGATTTCGTAGACGGATTTGGTGCCGGGCAGTGTGGGGAGGAACTTCCCATCGGCTCCTCCGAAATCGAGCATGGAAAAGCCGGGCTCAGGCGTGATTCGTGATGCGAGCCATTGAGTCAGACCGCCAGTGCGGGCCTCGATTTCCTGACGACAACCGCCGACATCCTGGGCGATGGCCGCATATGAGGGTTCGTAGTGGATTCGCTCGCGGTTGTAGGAATCGGCGCGATAGTCAGCATAGAGCTTTGCAATCGCTTCGTCGCGAAAAGGAATCCTGGTTTGAACGAAGGTGCAGCTTCTACAGATCTCCATCTCGGTGCAGGCGGCGCCTCCGTAGATTCTCCGGAAGGCTTTGGCGGCGAACGGGATTTGCCGCAGCAGCTTCTTCACCGGATGTACCGCGGGGGGGACCCCCATCTCGAGATCGAGCACGCGTTTGAGGAAAAAAGGGGAAATTGAGCCGACAAAGCCCAGGTTCTCGGTCGCATCGCTGCCACAGTTTCTGCACTGTCCCACAGGATTCTCCGCTTCGACTGGAGGATAGCCGTATTTTCGGAAAACCACTATTTTTTTGTGATGTGCCGTTCAGAAGGGCAGCTATGGGGAGCGGCCGCCGGACTGGGCCAGACATAATCGGCGTGAGACTATCGCTGCGCCGGATCCTGCCGGTACCAGTTCGCGGTTCGTCGGATCGCGTCCTCAAGAGAGGTGATTTCGCGCAAGGCCAGCCGTTCGCGGGCGCGGTCGACGGAGGGAACGTAGCGGGAAGGCGCGGCGCCGGTAATGGGTTCGCGAGCGACGAAGATTTCCGTTTTTGGGTTCAGTGTGGCGGCGACGGTCTGTGCCAGCTCGAGAATGCTGAGGTCATGATCGGAGCCGACGTTGATCGGTTCGAGTGAGTGCGCTCGAAAAAGGATGGTCCACAGCCAGATGGCGAGGTCGGCGGCATACAGGTAAGAACGACGGGGCGTACCGTCGCCCTGAATGTGAATGGGCCGGGCCGCCAGGACATCTGCGATGAAGTTGCCGATGGCGAAGTGTGCATCGAGCGGAAGGTGCGGCCCGCAGAAGGCCCAGCAGCGGGCAATTTTGCACTCAAGACTGCCATTCCGCTGATACAAGGCGCAGAGGAGTTCTGCCGCCCGCTTGCCTTCGGCGTAAACGCTGGCGGGAGACAGCGGATCGGGTCCGCCAAGCCAGGTTTCGGGCACGTGGGTCATGGTGGAGGGCTGTTTTCCATAAACGGCACCCGAACTGGTCAGCAGGAATTTGCGGGCGCCGCAGGCCGCGGCAAACTGCAGCACGCGCTCGGTACCGGCGACGATGGTGGAGAGCATGTCGAGGGGAGCTTCAGCCGCTTGCCGGGCACTGGCTTCGGTGGCCGCATGAATGACATGACTAAAGGTGCCGGCGGGGAAGGAAAAGCTGCGCACATCGCCCGCCAGCAGATCGACGGCGGGATCGGAGGCGAGGTGGGGACATTTTGCAGCGAAGGCCGCCGGATTCCGCGTGAGCACGGTGAGGGAGGCACTCAGGCCGAATTCGCGATTGATGTGGCAAAGACTCTCGACGAGCCAGCAGCCGAAAAAGCCGGTTCCACCGGTAAGGAAGAGCCGCTGCCCCCGGATTTCCTCCCACAAATTCTGTGTGTGGGAGGCGATCAACTCCAGATCTGGAGCGAGTCTGTTCATCCGGCAAAACTCAATGACCGCAGAGCAGGGCGGGCACATAGGCGCGCAAGCCGTGCTTCGATCGAGCTAACTTTCCACCTCGAGGCCGCGGTTGTAGATTGTCCTGCGCAGGGCAGGAATCTGAGAGTAGGGACTCTCGATATCGTCGATCGTGATCGGCTCATCCTTTTTGACCGGCTTTAGAACTAATTCGCCACGCATCAACTCACGGCAGGAGAGTTGTCCCTTCTGCAGCGGGATGGCCAGATAAACATCCTCGTCGGAGAGGCAATGACCTTCGGGAAGATCGGTCTTCGCGTAGACTCCGCGCACCAGGGCATCCAGATACTCGATTTCTTTTTTCGGCGGAATGCGCTTCTGGGTTCCCGGCGCGCCACACATTTCCTTTGCCTTGTGGAAAGCGCGGAACCACTCATCGATCTGATGGGGAAGGCTGCAGTAAGGGGAGACTTTTACGCCATCGCTCTGGATATCGATATGGCGTTCGAACATGCGCGCGCCTTTGGCATAGGCAATGAGCATGGAGTTCGACCAGTCGTTGTACTCAAGTGTGGAAAAGCCAATGGTGTTTTGGGGGTAGCGATTGCGCAGGAAGTCGATCTGGTTCAACTCCAGTTCCGAATCTTCCGAAGGATAAATCGAGACGCAGTGATTGATGCCGAGGGGGATATTCCGGTTCGAAAAGAACGTGACGATGTCATCCATGTCCTTGAGGGAGGAGCCACCGGTCGATACGACAACGGGCTTTTTCGTCTTTGCGATTTTCTCGATGAGGGCCCAGTCATTGAGGTCGGAACTTGCGATCTTGATGATGGGGATACCCAGTTGCGCGCACAGATCGACGGAGCGCTCAT
>JBAUZR010000747.1:0-2824 GCA_049585375.1 Acidobacteriaceae bacterium | reverse complement strand
GCTCAACGACGCCGGCCTTGTCGGCGCCGCACTGCTGCCGATCATGGCCGTCAAAAAGCCCGCATAGGCACCTGACCCCGTTTTCCGGCGGCGGGCCTGCCACCGAGCGCTCCTCTCTTTTCCCTGTTGCCTTTCGCTGGTTCTGGTGTGCTATAACTGCTCCCCACTGAAGCGCATTCAGCGCACAGGATACCCACCATGAAACTCCGTTTCCCCACCCTCGCCACGCTCCCGCTGCTCTGCTCCTTTGCCGCCATCGCCACCGCGCAGACCGTCGAACCGCCGCCCATCAAAATGGGCCTCTGGCAATCGGAAATCACCACCACCATGGAAGGCATGCCCAATTCGCCCATAGGCCAGGCAATGGGGAGCGGACGCACCATCGTCACCCAGGGCTGCCTGACGCCCGACACCTGGAAAAAAGACATCCAGGGTATGCAGCAGCGCATGCGCAACACCGAATGCACCATGTCGAACTTTCAGCAGGACCTCCATCACATATCGTTCGACGAGGCCTGCGCGTCCGGCCAGAACGGCTACTCCAACACCATTCACTTTGAAATGCTGATCGACGATAACGAAAACGGACACGGTCACGCCGACATGAAGATGAGCAGCCCCGCCTTGCCACAGAGCATGTCCATGCACATGACGATGAAGACCAAATACCTCAAAGCCGACTGTGGCGACGTCAAACCCGGGGAGGGCAAGGTCATTCACTGAGCGTCGCGCCAGAATGAGTACGCCACCGAGACCGGGCGGCCCTGAACGCTGAGCGCTGTACGCTGAACGCTGGCATGACTCCCGCTCTTGAGACCCCCGCCTGCTCCTGCGCCCGCTCGCGCTTGAGGACGCCGAGCCAATCCAGCGCCTCTTTCCACAGTGGGAGATCGTTCGTTACCTCAACGCCATCGTCCCGTGGCCCTTCCCAGAGGGCGCCGCCCTGGCGCATATCCGCGACCACGCCCTGCCCGCCATGGAACGCGGTGACGAGTGGCACTGGACCCTGCGCCGCAAGACGGATCCGGACCGGATCGTCGGCAGAATCCATCTCTCCCGCAGCGAGGGCAACAACCGCGGTTTCTGGATCGTTCCCGAATGTCACGGCCATGGGCTCATGACCGAGGCGGTCATCGCCGTAACCGATTACTGGTTCAAAGTCCTGGGATTCCCTGTCCTTCGCGCGCCCAAAGCCATGGCCAACATCGCCTCACGCCGCATCTCTGAGAAGACCGGCATGCGCCTCATCGGCGTTATCCAAGGAGACTACGTCTCCGGCCGCCTGCCCGGCGAAATCTGGGAAATCACCGCCGAAGAGTGGCGCGCGTTCCGAACAACCAGAGTTTAGAGTTTAGGGATTAGAGTTTGGACTTTAGCGATCCAGAGGTCATCATCGACAGCGCGTGCGCCTCGAAACCTAAACTCTAATCCCTAAACTCCAATCCCTAAAAATCTCGTCTCCTACTGGGTATCGCCCACCGCAAAGTACCCCTTGCGCGCCTGCACCTTCAGCTGCCCATCCTGCTGGTCTTTGCAGAAAACATCTACCTTGCGGAAGCTGCCGTCCATGTTTTTATCCGTGGGCACATACTGCGCCACATACTGCGTCCGCAGCTCCTGCTCGATCTGATCAAAGGCGTCTTCCAGCTTCTTCCCGTTGTTGCCCACGTTAATCACGCGGCCGCCGGTCGCCTCCGTCAGCGCCCTCATCTGCATGTCGCCCGTGTAGCCGCCCATGGGATAGCCGCTGCCAAAGTAGAAGCCCCGATCCGCAATCAGGATCACGTAAATGATCGCGTTGGCGTTCTCCGCCGCCGCAATCGCCGCCTTCGGCTTGGTTTCGCTGCCTTCATCTTCGCCGTCAGTCAATAGGATCAGCGCCTTGCGCCCGCTCATCCCGCGCATCTTGTCGTTGGAAACCTCATAGACGGCGTCGTACAGCAGCGTGCCCTTGGGCTGGCCGACCGTCGGCACTGGCCCCTGTCCGATTCCCGGCACCCCAGCGGATCCGCCTCCCGCCGCGGTGTTGATCTGTACCTTGCTGATCGCCCGGTCCAGCTCCCGGGTATCGTTGGTGAAGTCCTGCTCAAGGTTCACTCCTACGTCAAAGCTGACCAGAAACGCCTGATCCTTCTGGCGCAGAATTCGCTTCAGAAACTCCGACGCCGACTGCTGTTCCAGCGGCAGAACGTACTGTTGGCTCCCGCTCGTGTCGATCAGGATGCCCAGGGTCAGCGGCAAATTCGACTCAGCCACAAAACTCTTCAGCACCTGCGGCTGCTTGTCCTCGAATACATTGCAATCGTTCTTCGTCAGAAACGGGATCAGGGCGTTGTGTTTGTCCCGCACCGTGAAGTACTCGCTGACCAGGTTCGACGTCACGTGCAGCGTCTCCCGCGGACTCGTGTCCACCGGGGAATTATCCGCCGGAACGGTGCTCACCGGGGGCGCATCGGGTGACGGAGCTGCCTGTCCCCACGCAAGAGGGACAGAGACTGCCATGCAGACAAGCGGAAGACTCCAAACTCGCAGCCAGCGCACAACCATGTCTCCTTAGACGCTCGCGTATATCGGGGGTTAGACCGGCCCTGGGGGGGCGAGCCTCTGTTACTCTTGAGCATACGCCGGATCCATCCACCGCCCCGGCGCTGCATCTCAACCCGGTGGAGGCTGCGCAAGTCGTTTCCGGAGACATCGTCATGGAGCCGCGCAGTGGCTGGAGTCGTGAACGGATGAGGGGTTTCAGTTCGATGCGGGCCATCGGTTTTGCCGCACTGTCGTTAGTTCTTCCCGGCACACTGTGCTGTCATCGTGGTCCAAATGC
>JBAUZR010000746.1:0-8199 GCA_049585375.1 Acidobacteriaceae bacterium | reverse complement strand
CAGACCCCCCTGAAACGTTCCCGTGCTGAAAACCGGAGTCTCCATGAAGATGCTTCGTTCCGTAGCGGCCGTTGTGCTCAGCTACGTCATTGTGTACGGGATCGTTTCGGCCAGCGATCCGATACTGTCGCATTTGTATCCAGGGCAGTACGTGCGAGGCCGGGTGCCCCCGGTGTTCCTGCTGTGGGTCAGCACAGCGATTTTCGCGGTGGCGTCGATCTTTGGCGGATGGCTGTGCGTGCGCATTGCGCCCTTCCGGCGGGCGGACATCTGTTCGTGCTGTTTCTGCTTGGCGAACTGGTGGGCGGGTACTTCACGTGGCAGATGTGGGGCACCTGGCCGCACTGGTACTCGCTGTTATGGCTGATTGTGTGGCCGGTATGCCTGTGGCTGGGCGGGCTGGGACGGCGGTCGGCACTGACACCGCGATTCGCAACGTAGAGGCATCTCCTACAATCTTTAGGTGGACTTCCAGTTAGTCAGCGACTACAAGCCGCGCGGGGATCAGGGGCGCGCGATCGAGGAACTCGTCACCGGGATTGAGGGCGGCGAGAAGCATCAGGTGCTGCTCGGGGTGACCGGGTCGGGCAAGACCTTCACCGTGGCGAAGATCGTGGAGCAGCTGAACCGTCCGGCGCTGGTGCTGGCGCACAATAAGACGCTGGCGGCGCAGCTCTACCACGAGTTCAAGCAATTCTTCCCGAACAACGCGGTCGAGTATTTTGTGTCGTACTACGACTATTACCAGCCGGAGGCGTACATTCCGGCGGGTGACCTGTACATCGAGAAGGAAGCGACGATCAACGAGGAGCTGGACAAGCTGCGGCTGTCAGCGACGCGGTCGCTGTTTGAGCGGCGGGACGCGATCATTGTGGCGTCGGTGTCGTGCATCTACGGGCTGGGCTCGCCGGAAGCGTATTACGGGATGCTGCTGCTGCTGGAAAAAGGGCAGAAGGTGCGGCGGGACGACATCACGCGGCGGCTGGTGGAGATTCTTTACGAGCGGAACGACGGGGATTTTCGGCGCGGGACGTTTCGGGTGCGCGGGGATGTGATCGAGGTTTATCCGACGTACGACGAGAATGCGTATCGGATCGAGCTGTTTGGGGACGAGATCGATTCGCTGTCGCAGATCGATCCGTTGTTCGGCACGGTACGGCAGAAGTATGCCCGGCTGCCGATTTATCCCAAGAGCCACTATGTGGTGCAGCCGGAGCGGAAGAAGACGGCGATTGAGAGCATCCTGGACGAGCTGGCGGTGTGGGAGAAGGAGCTGGAGGCGCAGGGGCGGATGGTGGAGGCGCAGCGGGTGCACCAGCGGACGCGCTTCGATCTGGAGATGATCAAGTCGGTTGGGTATTGCCACGGGATCGAGAACTACTCGCGGCACTTCAGCGGGCGGCTGCCGGGTGAGCCGCCGCCGACGCTGCTGGATTATTTTCCGCGGGATTTTCTGTTGTTTATTGACGAGTCGCACGTGACGGTGCCGCAGCTGCACGGGATGTGGCACGGGGATCGGTCGCGGAAGCAGAACCTGGTGGACTACGGTTTTCGGCTGCCGTCAGCGATGGATAACCGGCCGCTGAAGTTTGAGGAGTTCGAGTCAAGGACGAATCAGATTGTGTACGTGTCGGCGACGCCGGGTCCGTATGAACTGACGAAGTCGGCGGGGGTGGTGGTGGAGCAGATCATCCGGCCGACGGGGCTGGTGGATCCCGAGGTTGAGGTGCGGCCGGTGCGGGGGCAGATCGACGATCTGCTGCATGAGATCCGCGATCGGGCGAAGAAGAGCGAGCGGGTGCTGGTGACGACGCTGACCAAGCGGATGGCGGAGGATCTGGCGGGGTACTACTCCGAGGTGGGGGTGCGGTGCAGGTATATGCACTCGGAGATCGAGACGCTGGAGCGGGTAAAGCTGCTGCGCGATCTTCGCAGAGGCGAGTATGACGTGCTGATCGGGATCAACCTGCTGCGCGAGGGGCTGGATTTGCCGGAGGTATCGCTGGTAGCGATCCTGGACGCGGATAAGGAAGGGTTTCTGCGGTCGTCGGGGTCGCTGATCCAGACAATTGGGCGGGCGGCGCGGCATGTGGAGGGACGAGCGATTCTGTATGCGGACCGCATGACGGATTCGATGAAGCAGGCGATGGGGGAGACGGATCGGCGGCGCGCGACACAGCGGGCGTACAACGAGGAGCACGGGATCACGCCGACCTCGATTGTGCGGCCGGTGGATATGTCGCTGGCGAAGATTCTGCAGGCGGAGTACGCGGACCTGGCGGAGGAAGTGGAGACCATGCCGGAGTTCGCGTCGCAGCAGGAGCTGGACGCGTGGATTGCGAAGCTCGAGACGGAGATGCGCGAGGCGGCCAAGAAGTTCGAGTTTGAGAAGGCGGCGAAGCTGCGCGACACGATCAGGGAACTGCGGACGAAGGAATTTTTGTTCAGCTAACCCGGCGCATTCACCACAGAGGACGCAGAGAGCACAGAGGGGTTCCAGATGGGCCCCTTTGCATTCGTCTTCCTCGTGACCGGTTGGCGACCTGCCGCGGAGCGGTTACCACAGAGAGCGCAGTCGCTGTCGCGTCTGGTGATCGGCCGGCAATATTTGCGCGGCCAGAGGCAGCTAATACACGATCATTTCGCGATTGTGCTGCCAGGCGGCGTAGCTTTCGTCGATGGAACGCCGATGCTGCTGTGCGTTCCGGGCCTTCAACTCGGCGTGGATGCTCATGGTCCACACGATGGCCACCATGGCGGCGGCAACTACGGCAAATGAGGCGATAAAGACAACGACGAGGGTGGACATGGGGGTTTTTCTCCCTGCTTTGAGTTCGTGCTGTCGATCACGCATGCGCTCTGGCAGGGGAGAGATGGGGAAGCGCAGGAGAGATCGACAATCTCGTTGGCGAGGGAAGATGCACGACGAGAGCCAGATCTGCGGGGATCCCACGAAAGGTGTAGACGGGGCGTGTTGGGCTTGAGCGCTTTAGCGGGCCGGGGGACGCTGGCTGCGGGACGCAAAGGCGGGCGGCACGCCGAGGGGGCGGTTCACTGGCAATCCGCTTTGAGGGAGGCTTTTCCGGCTTCGCGGCCGGTACTGGGGGAGCGCGGCTGTTCCGGGCAGAACCCCGCGTCTTCGGCGAGGTTCATGGAAAAGCCTGCCGGGATCATTCCATGGCGAGGCGTCTTGCAGACTGGGCAGGCTTCCGCGCGATCGGTAATCTCGGCCCCACAGCACCCGCAAAATGCAGCCATAACATCGCTCCTTTGACTCTCGATTTTGGATGAGGGACGGTGTGGGAACGGTTCAGAGAGAGGCTGCATTTCTAAGGAGTGATTCCTGACGATCTCGGTTGCCGTTTGCGAAAGAGCGGATAGAGGACCAGCCCAAAGAGGATGAGGGCTGTGCCGATGAGGGAGTTCTTCAGGTTCTCGGCGTACGAATAGACGAGAAGAACCGCGGCGGCGGCGACGAAGATCGCGGGAATGACCGGGTAGCCCCAGACGTGGAAGACGGCTGCGCCGCGATCGCGGCGGCGGTAGTGGAAGATGGTTGTCGCCGTGATCATGTAGAAGAGCCATTCGGCGAAGATGGCCAGCTCGAAGAGCTGCTGGAAGCGTCCGACGGCGAGGAGCAGTCCGGTGGTGAGCAGCGCCTGCACGATGAGCGAGGTGGAGGGGCTCTGGAAGCGGGGATGGATGTTGGCCATGCGGCGGAAGAAGAGGCCGTCGCGTGCGGCGGCATAGGGGACGCGCGCGCCGGACATGATGGTGCCGTTGAGGGTGACGATGATGCTGACGGCCATGGCGATGGAGACGAGTCCTGCGCCCCAGGGTCCGGTGATGGCTGCGAGCGCCCTAACGGCAGGGCGCGGGGAGGCGGCGATCTGCGCGGCGGGCAGGATGTACTGGATGGCGGCATTGGTCGCCATATAGAGGACGCCGACGATGCCGAGGCCCGCGATAAGGGCGATGGGCAGGCTGCGCTCGGGGTTGCGGACTTCGCCAGCGACCATGGTGAGGTCGTTCCATCCGTCGTAGGCCCAGAGGGCGGCGATGAGGGCGATCATGAATCCGCCGAAGCCGCCGTGCGCGCCGAGGAAGTGGGTAGTGAAGTTCGACCAGTGTCCGCTGAAGGAGAAGAAGCAGAAGCCGGCGATGACGGCGATGAGGACGCCTTTGAGCCAGGTGAAGATGAGCTGGAAGCCTCCGGCCTTGCGCATGCCGAGGTAGTTGAGGCCGGTCATGAGCCAGGTGGCGGCGATGGCAAAGACCTGCGACCAGGCGACGGCGAAGGGTATGTGAAAGGCGGTTCCATCGAGCCATTTGAGTGCGGGGAAGATGGCGAGGGTGCGGGCGAGTCCGGTGGTGACGCTGGCGATGGAGGCTGGTTTGGCGACGGCGAACCACGTCCACATATAGAGGAAGGCGAGCATGTCGCCGTAGGCGCCGCGGATGTAGACGTACTCGCCGCCAGCGTAGGGGAGCAGGGTGCTGAGCTCGGCGTAGGTCATGGCGCCGAAGAGGGAGAGGAGGCCGCCGGCGATCCACGCGAGGTAGACGAGCGAGGAGGAGCCGGTGGCGCGCATCATTTCCTGGGGAACGAGAAAGATGCCGCTGCCGATGATGGTGCCGACGACGATGGCGGTGGCGTGCGAGGTGTTCAGGACGCGCGGCAGGTCGGGCGCGGACGAGGTGGGCCGGTTGGTTTGGGTGGCTCGCGGTGTTAGTTCAGGAAGGCTTTGCAAACGCGGGGCAGCTCCACGTCAGTAGTAGTACTTGAAGTCCTTCCAGTCTGCCTGATACGGACGGAATCTGCCACGGCAAAGGTCGACATCCTTGTGTTCCCAGGGCATGGCGAGGGGATTGTCGAGTTTGGCCATCACCTGGCAGGAGGCGTAGAACGGCTTGAGGTCGGAGAGCGACTCGCCGGTGATGATGATCATCTCCGCGCCGGTGTAGCCGTGGGGGCCCCATAGCCAGTAGGTCTGGTGGCCGCTGATGGCTACGGGGAGGCCATATTTGGGGCCGAAGAGATTGATGGCGCTGGCTTCGCCGTAATTGCCTGCGAAGATGCCGGTCACGGCGCGCTGTTGTGGCGGCAGGGCGTTGTAGACCTGGGCGACTGCGTCGACCATCTCGTGCCAGCCGAAGCGGTCGGCGTAGAACTGCGGCAGGATGGTGGCGGCGTGGTTTTCGGAGTCTTTGGGCGCGAAGTGCATGGTCTTCATCCACGCGACGAGCTGCTGCGGCGGAAGGACCGGGATGGAAAAGGGAACGGTGAGGACGAAGCCGATGCAGAGGAGCAGAGCGTACCCGCAGACGCGAGCGATACGGATGCGACTGAGGCGGGTGTTGGGGAGGTAGACCATGGCGCCGGCGGCGAAGTAAAGAGGATAGATGGGCGCGAGGTAGTAGTCCTTGGCGTGGAGGGCCATCATCATCGGCAGGAAGACCAGATAGAGGACGCCGAGGAAGAGGAACGGACGGGCGCGGCGGGTGACGAGGAACCAGAAGATGCCGGTGAGCCACAGGCCGACTGTCCAGGGAGTGAGCATCATGAGCTGGCCGATGAGGAAGGCGAGCGGAGACAGCTTCACGTCCTTGTCGCTGTGGGAGACGGCGACGAGCCACTCGAGGGTAGGGAAGTGGTAGTGGATTTGCCAGAGGAGATTGGGCAGCGCGATCAGAACGATGAGGCCGATGGAGACAGCAAACCAGCGACTGGCGAGGATACGCCGCTGCGGCGTGAGCAGGAGAGCGACGAGGACGGCAATGAGGAAGAAGACGATGTTGTCTTTGTTTTCGAGGCCGAGGCCGGCGCTGATGCCGAGAACGATCCACCAGAAGCGGACGAGGTTTTCGCGGCCGGGCACGCCGTGTTCGGCGGCGATCCGGATGAGCGCGAGGGCGCAGAGCAGCCAGAAGACCGGCTCGAAGGAGTTCATGGAGAGGAAGCTGTCGAGGCCGAGGTAGACGCCGGCGACGGTGACGCCGAGCATGGCGAGGGCGGCGGCCAGGCGACGGCCGCCCAGAGCCCAGACGATGGCGCCGGTGAGAAAGACGGTGGCAGCGCCGGCGAGGGCGGAGATGAGCCGCAGGGACCACATGTGCTGATAGCCGAAGAGCAGCTCGGAAAGGCGCGCCTGCAGGGCCACCATCGGTGGCTGGTCGACGTAGCCGAAAGCCAGGTGATGGCCGCAGATGAGGTAGTACATCTCATCGCGGAAGATGCCGTATCCGGCATGCTGCGCGAGGATGTTGCCAACGACCTGGATGGCGAGCTTGATTGCGGCGAAGGCGAGGCAGATCCAGAAAAAGGTGCGGAAGCCTTCCTGGCGGGTAGTGGGGGTGGCTGTTGGCGTGGTCACAGTGCTCATAAGCGAAGGGTCTGCGGGGCCGGGCAACTGGCATAGAATACGCGGTGGATTGCGGATCGGTTCCGTGCGGCGTGGGCCTGGGTGCGTGTTCGCACGGCAGGCGGTTCGCATCGCATCTTCCATGATGGACGTGTTCGAGGATCGCCGTCATGCGGGCAGCGTGCTCGCGCACGCTGTCCGCGAGCAACTGGAGTGGGCCGGCGCGATCGTGCTGGGCCTGCCGAGGGGTGGAGTGCCGGTGGCGTTCGAAGTGGCCGAGGCGCTGCACTTGCCGCTCGATGTCTTTGTAGTCCGCAAGCTGGGGGTACCGGGTCAGGAAGAGCTGGCCATGGGTGCTGTGGCCAGCGGCGGGCTGGTGGTGGTTCAGGCGGATGTGGTGCGGGCGTTTGGGATTTCGCAGGAGACGATCGACGCGGCGATGGCGCGGGAGCTGCCGGAGATCGAGCGGCGCGAGTCGCTGTATCGGGAGGGGCGACCGCCGGTGCGGGTGGAAGGGCGGACGGTCATTGTGATCGACGATGGCCTCGCGACGGGCTCCACGATGAAGGCGGCGGCGCGGGCGCTGCGGCCGGTGGTGCAGCGGGTGTTCGTAGCGGCACCGGTGGGGGCGGCGGCAACGTGCGGCGAACTGCGGAGGGAAGTGGATGCTCTGGTGTGCCTCGAGACACCGGATCCTTTCCATGCGGTTGGCGAGTTCTACCGGAACTTCGAGCAGACATCGGATGAAGAGGTGCGCGCACTGCTGGCTTCTGCGTATCACGAAACGAAGAAGCTGGCCAGTGATCCGACAATGCCGTGTGCTTAGATTCGTCCCGAGGTAATACGGCTGCAAGGGGGCTATCCCACTTTGGTTCATGACTTTGGATTTACCCCGGGGGTGCTATGGGAGATCCCACCAAGGGCACCTACAATAGGATTACCGTTTAAGTCCGGAGGTAAGGGGAAGCTGGTGCACGGGATTGAGCGCGTCACAGAAGTTGTCATAGCCGGATGGTTGCTGTTCAACATGCTGGGCGTGTTGCTGGTGACTGTCGGGTTGGCGCGGCAGTTCGCGCGCGCGACCCTGGCGCAGCGCGACGAGCCGACCCGCGACGTGGCGTTCGATCAGGCGCTGTCCCTTACTGAATAACCCAGGTTCCTGAAGCCGTTGTGGTACTGCCGTAATAACCGGCGCTGACGTTATTGGTCCAGACGCGGCGCGTGGCAGTGGTGGGATTGGCGCCGGAAGTCCGGGTATTGGTCAGATCGATCTGGTCCTGGAGACCCATGGCCTTGTAGCGGCCGGGATTGTTCTTGAGCGGCTGGGCGATGTTCAGCGCCTTGCAGCTTCCATTGACACAAAGATCGTCGTAGTAGAGGCAGCCGCGTCCGCCGCAGCCCGTGTCTCCGGGCACGCGATGGCAGGTGAGGGAGACGTGCGTCGGGCTGGTGGTGGACAGAGGGCAGCCGGTGCGGATGCCGGTGTCCTGCCATCCGGTTCCGGCGCCGCTGTCGACCTGCCACTGGAGCCAGCGGTGCTGCTGATTGCACTGCAGGCCGCACATCATTTCTTTCTGGTCGGTGGGGTCGTAGAGGTAGGCGTCCATTTCGTTATTGGCGATGAAGGGCGTGTCTCCGGTGGGCTGGATGACCTTGTCCTGAGCCAGCAACGTGCAGTCGTAGCAGCCGGGACCGCCGAAGATATAGAGCTGCTGGGTTTCGCCGGACGAGGCGGTGGTGGAGAGCGACTCGGTCATGGGCTGGCCGAACTGCCAGTCCCACGCGGAGGGCTGCTGCGTGCCGACTCCGCCCCCGGCTTCGCAGGTGATGCCGTTTG
>JBAUZR010000745.1:0-3262 GCA_049585375.1 Acidobacteriaceae bacterium | reverse complement strand
GGCCAAGATTCTGCGCCTGGAAAACGAAGAGCACGACAAAATCTCCTTCGACGCAGAAAACTTCAAAGCGCTGCGCGCCCGGGAGCTGCGCCTGGCCGCCGAAACCGCCGCCGAGCGCGTGCGGCGTACCGGACAGCCTTACAGCTTTGCGCCCATGAGCTCGCGTGAGCGCCGCATGCTGCATCTGGCGTTTCGCACCTATGCGGATCTGGAAACCGCATCCAGCGGCGAGGGACTGCACCGCTACGTGGTCGCCTATCCAAAAGGATACGAACACCAGGATTCCGCCCCACGCCAGAGCCGCTTTTCCGAACGCCGCCGCTAGCGCCCGATCCCCGGCCACGGGCCGCCGCGCCGGAGCCGAGCAAGGGAGCCCCCGCTGTGCAGCCCCATCCGCAAACCACGGAACGAGAGTCCATCGCACAGGAAACAATCGTGGCTATCTCCACGCCGCCTGGTCGCGGTGGCATTGGTGTCGTGCGACTCTCCGGGCCCCAGGCCGTGGGGATAGCGGAGAGCCTCGCCCGTCCCAGGAATCCTCTGGAACACGCGCGCGCCCGCTTCGCCACGATTCCTGACCCGGAAACAGCAGAGCCAATCGACGAGGCCATCGTTACATATTTCCAGCGCCCGCATTCCTACACAGGCGAAGACCTCGTGGAGATCGCTGCGCATGGCTCGCCGGTCGTCCTTGAGATGCTCGTCCGCCTCGCTCTGCGCGCCGGAGCCCGGCTGGCTCGTCCCGGGGAGTTCACCGAGCGCGCCTTTCTCGCCGGGCGCATCGATTTAACGCAGGCGGAGGCCGTCCGCGACCTGATCGAGGCGCAAACCCTCTACCAGGCACGTATCGCCGCCGAACAGATGGGCGGGGCTCTTTCGCGGCGCGTCCAGCCAGCCAAACAAAAGCTGGTCGAGCTGATCGCGTTGCTCGAAGCCGGCATCGATTTCGCCGAAGACGACGTGGAAATCACTCCTGATCAGGAAATCGTCACCCGCATCGATACAATTGCCGGCGAGCTCGCCCCTCTGGCGCGCTCCTTCGAGCACGGACGCCTGGTGCATGCAGGTCTTCGCCTGGCGATTGTCGGCAGGCCCAATGTCGGCAAATCCTCTCTGTTCAACCGGCTCCTTGAGCGCGAGCGCGCCATCGTTACCGCTTCGCCGGGCACCACTCGTGACCTTGTTACCGAGCGCCTTTCCCTTGGGGGCATCCCCGTCGAGTTGGTCGATACAGCCGGTCTGCGCGAGGCTCATGATGAGGCGGAAGCCCTGGGCATCCTGAAGTCGCGCGAGGCCCTGGCGGACGCGGATGTCGTTCTCGTGGTCCTCGATGCCTCGGTGCCGCTCCGGCAGGATGAGCAGGAACTGATCGCATCGCTCAGCGGCCGCTGCGCGATGGTCGTGCGCAACAAGAGCGATCTCGACCCGCTCGTTGAAGCTGCCCCGGAGCTGCCCCTCCCGGCCGTCGCAACGTCCGCTCTGACCGGGGAGGGTCTGGCCGCGCTGCGCGATCTGCTCGCGGATCAGGTCCGTGACCCAGCCGGCGAGAGGGAGTCGGGTATCCTCACCAGCCTCCGCCAGTTCGAAGCAGTCGAGGGCGCCAGGGCCTCCCTCGAAGCGACGCGTGCCTCCATCGCCGCCCGCATTCCACATGAAATGTTGCTGCTCGATCTCTACGGGGCGCTGCGACATCTGGACAGCCTCACCGGTGAAACCACCGCCGACGATATCCTCAACCGCATCTTTTCCAGCTTCTGCATCGGGAAATAATGGTGGGTCTTGGAGGGTCCGGGGAAATCCCGATTCATGATCGAATCTGCTGATAATGGCGTGATCCGAATCAGGTAGCCGAAGAACGATTTGGCGGGACGGCGGTTTCCTGCTCTTCCTGCGCATACACGCGGCCTCCACGCCGCTGCCATGCACGATGTAGAGCAGCCCTCTCCGTCAGGCGCCAGAGTTCGGTGAGCGCACAGGCGATATTGCACTTATCGAGAAGCCGGATTGCCCCGTGGCAAATAGCCGAATGGAAATTTCTATTGTCAGGTCCTGATCTGAGGCATCATTTGCTGGGTAAATAATCGCTACGACTCTGTGACGAAGCCTCAAAGCATTCGATCCGATCCCGGCCCATCCGCTTGGCGGCGTACATTGCCTCATCCGCCGCGGTGATCAGACTCTCGCTGGTCGACAACGTGTTACTCAATGTCGCCAGACCAATGGACAGGGTGATGTTAGGCAGTCTCTTGCCGCGTAAAAAATTGGGACGGCTTCTCGCCTTCAGGGAAATTTCGGTCATTCGCTGATATGCCGAAGCTAGATCGCAATCCGGCAAAAGAAAGAGGAATTCTTCACCGCCGTAACGACACGCGATATCTTCCGCCCTCAGGTCTCCGGCAAACTGTGCGGCAAGCTCGGCGAGGACGAAATCGCCCGCGTCATGGCCATATTGATCATTGAATTGTTTGAAATGATCGATGTCCAGCAGGGCGATGGTGACGGGCGCGCCGCGCCGTTGAGCCCGCCGGACTTCACGCGGCATGCTTTCCATCAGGTATCGACGGTTGAAGAGACCGGTTAATGGGTCGCAGAATGCCTGTTCGGCGAGCGATTCGCGAAGCTGGAGATTTGCAAGGGAAAGCTTCACGACTTCTGCAAATGAGTGCAGCACCCGTCGGGTCGCATCGTCGAGACCGCTGCCTTCGGCAACCATCAAACTCACCAGACCATGCGTTTTCCCGTGATCCTTAAGCGGTAGGCATAGGCAACGCTTCCCCTGAACCGCGGTCAGGTGCCGGCACCGAATCGTTACCGCTGAGCCGTTACTCTCGTACTCGCGATGCGCCCGCAGGGCCTGGCAGTCTTCCTCCCGAAATCTGGGAAGCGCCCAGGATTGGTCGGGACCCCATGCCGTTACCTGCACAAGCCCCCGGGTCTCCGCGCTAATGATGGCGAAGCAGCCACTCGCCAGCGGAAACAAGGTGGCTGCGCTGTCAGCAATAATCGGATAAGCTTCCGTGGTCTTGCCGCAAGACTGCAGCATGTCACTCAGTCTCGCGATGGTCGTCAGATCCGATTCCCGCCGCCGATTTTCCGCAATCTGCTGCTCCAGGTTCAGCGTCACCTTTTTGAGATCGGCGTTCAGGAGCTCCTGTTCGATTTTCATGCGAATGTAGTCAGTCAGCCGTTGGTGGTTCTCCCGCGCCACCGCGTTCATCGCCAAAAGGAACGTCACCAGCAGCCCTCCCATGGCGAATGGAAT
>JBAUZR010000744.1:0-17220 GCA_049585375.1 Acidobacteriaceae bacterium | reverse complement strand
CGACTACTCCTACGCCATCGTTGCCATCCGCTACCGCACCACCGCCGACGCCGCCGCAGCTACCCTCCGCTCCGCCGTCTCTGCACAGGATCCCCTTCTGCCCCTCGAAAACATCGGCTCTCTCCAGGACGTCATTGGTATGCGCTACCAAATGTCCCGCATCCCCGCTGAGCTCCTCAGCGTCTACGCCCTCTCCAGCGTTCTCGTGGCGTTGATCGGTCTCTATGCGGTCATGGCCTACTCCGTCCTCGAGCGCTACCGCGAGTTCGCCCTCCGCATGGCCCTGGGATCCACCCGCTCCGGCGTCTTCCGCCTCGTCCTCCGCGGCAGCGCCTCCATCGCCCTCATCGGCCTCGTCATCGGAGGAGCCGGCTCTCTCGCCGCCGTCCGCATCCTTCGCGCCCTCCTCTTCGGCGTCACCCCCTTCGACCCAGTCAGCTTCATTGCCGCCGCAGTGTTCCTCCTCCTCACCGTCTTCCTCGCGGGGCTCCTCCCCGCCCGCAGAGCCGCCAACATCGAGCCCATGCAAGCCCTCCGCTCCGAGTAAGACGAGGGATGAGGATTAGGGATTTAGGAATCGGGGATTAGGGATTAAGGATTAAAACTAAAGATTGTCATCCTGAGCGCAGCGAAGGACTCGCGGTCCTCTCGAGTGCCCCGCCTTAAGCATTCTGGCCAGCGCGGACTGCCCTATTGGCTGTCCGCTATTCGCGGTCCTTCGCCGGCGCCAGCGCCACCGAAAAATGCTCGTCAATCCGCAGCCACGCCGGTTCCCCCGGCCGCGCGGGCACCACCCAGATCGAGCTGCCGCGCAACGGTTCGTGCCCGCACATCACCGTCACTCGCTCATGCTGGCTCACGCCATCGATCTCCTGCGTAAGAACCTGCGCAAACACCGATCCGTTGCGCATTCCCGCATAGTCCCCTCGGCTCTCCGCCTCTTGCAGCATCGCCGCCACTCCCTGCGCTTCGCCCCGGTCCGGATCGTATCTCCTCACAGCGCCAATCACCCTCCGAATCACCAGCTCCCGTTCCACCGCGGTCACAACCACCGCCTCACTCGCACCGCCTTCGGGATTCGAAGCCGAACGCTCGCCTGTCTTCGCATCGGCCGCCGGCGCCATCGCGCTTTGTAAAGGGTTCAGCACCGCCGGCAGCAGCACCCGGTTCCCCCCATGCGTCAGCAGATAGCCGAAGGTCCCCAACGCCACCACCGCCAGCACCGTCCCCAGCAGGAACATATCCGGCCGCAGCCGCTCCTCCTCCAGAACCAGAAACGATGGCACCCCGCTCGCCGTCCGAACAGGACGCCCCGCGGCTCTCCCATATTCGCGCGGCGCCGACACCGTCAGGTCGCGCACCACATCCAGCCACAGCCTTGCCCTCCTGAAAAATCCCCGCTCGTCCCGCAAACGATCCCGGAAGACCTGCATCGCCTCGTCGCCGTACTGCCTGCGGAAGCGGGAAGGATAAAAATGCAGTAAGAAGCGGTAGATCTTCTCAGACATGTTCCCCTCCCAGAATCTTTCTGGCCCTGGCCACCCGCACCAGATCCGCGATCCGCTCCGCCTCCGCCCGCGCCACCTTCCGCCCCGCGGCCGTCAGCCGGTAAATTCGCCGCCGCTCCGTCGCCGCCGTCGCCGCGTCGCCCTCAACCTCTCTGATCAGCTCTTCTTCCAGCAACGTCTGAATCGACCCATACAGCGTCCCCGGGCCCAGCCGAACCCGCCCATCCGACTGATCCTCCACTGCGCGCATGATCGCATACCCATGTAAATCCCCTCCAGCCAAAGCCAGCAGGATCTGAAAAGCTGCGGAAGGCAATGGATCGAGTCGTCGTCTGGGCATGTGATCGGTCCTCGGTTAACGATATATCGTTAACCGACTATACTCCCGACACCAAAGCGTCCGCAAGAACACCTCAGTCAGGATCAGATTTTGTGCGATCGAATCGCCGCCCCCGCGCACGGTGAAGGAGGGAAGGACTCTCATTGGCGGCTGCCTCCGCGAGCCCACGGGAGATCCTCCCGTTCCCACGATGACGCCGTACCAGGCCCACGCCAGCGGCTTGTGTCCAAAAAAGGGGCCAGCAAAAGGAGGGTTCCCCCTCCCTGCCATTACCAGTATAGAGCGCACCGGGGGGCTTGCGGGAAGACCCGGGTCGTGCCGCAGAGTCACTGAGGTCGGCCAGATTTCTGACCGCCGGAACTTTCGGGAATAGGGGGAGCAACATGCACTGGTTGTTGACGATGGATGGGTCACGCGGGAGCTTCGACAACGTCGTCGCGGCTGTCAGGGAATGGGATGGGGCGTTCGCGACCGGCGTAATGCCAACTGGAGGGTGGCGATGACTGACCATGCGGTGATCATTGCGGGAGGCGGTCCGACGGGGATGATGCTGGCAGGCGAGTTGACACTGGCGGGCGTCGAAGTCGCGATTGTCGAGCGGCGCACGAGCGCAGAACTGGACGGGGCGCGCGCGGGCGGTCTGCACTCGCGAACGATCGAAGTTCTCGATCAGCGCGGGATCGCCGACCGGTTCCTCGCAGAAGGAAAGGCGATGCAGACTGCCGGGTTCGCCCACGTTCCGCTGGATATCAGCGATTTTCCCACCCGGCATAACTATGGGCTGGCGCTCTGGCAGAAGCACTTCGAACGCATCCTGGCCGGCTGGATCGAAGAGTTGGCCGTCCCGGTCTATCGCGGACGCGCGGTGACCGGTTGCGCGCAGGACGAGACCGGTGTCGACGTCGAGCTCTCCGACAGCGAGTCGCTGCGGGCCCGATATCTCGTCGGGTGCGATGGCGGCCGCAGCATGGTCCGTGAGGCAGCCGGCATCGCATTCCCCGGCTGGGATGCGACGGTCAGTCACATCCTCGCCGAGGTCAAATTGGCCGAGGAACCGGTTTGGGGGATGCGCCACGACGCCATCGGTCTGCACGCCCTGAGCAAGCTGGACGACAAAGGCCTGGTACGGGCCTTCGTGACCGAAGAGGAGGTCGGCCGCACCGGCGATCCGACCCTTCGCGACCTGAGCGAAAGACTCATCGGGGTCTATGGCACGGACTACGGGGTCCACAGTCCGATCTGGATCACACGGTTCACCGATGCGGCGCGTCAGGCGGAAGCCTATCGCAAGGGACGGATCCTGCTGGCGGGCGACGCCGCGCACGTACACTATCCGGCGGGCGGACAAGGCCTCAATACCGGGGTTCAGGATGCTGTGAATCTGGGATGGAAATTGGCCCAGGTGGTGAAGGGAACGTCGCCCGAGTGCCTGTTGGATACCTACCAGGCCGAGCGCCACCCAGTCGCCGCCCGGGTTTTGCAGAACACGCTGGCGCAGGTCGCCCTGATGCGTCAGGATGACCGGTCGAAATCCGCATGGAACGTCGTTGCCGAACTCCTGAAGATGGACGAGCCCCGCAAACGATACGCCGCGATGATCACCGGCCTGGATGTACACTATGACCTCGGCGACGGCCATCCGCTGCTCGGCCGCCGCATGCCCGATCTCGACGTGGTCACCACCAACGGCCCGCTGCGGGTCTTCACCCTCCTGCACAATGCCCGCCCGGTGCTCCTCAACCTCGGAGAGCCCGATGGCTTCGATATCACTGCATGGGCCGATCGCGTTTCGTTGGTTGACGCCCAATATGGGGGTCCGTGGGAGCTTCCAGCACTCGGGTCGGTCACACCGCCCGTCTCCCTGTTGATTCGGCCTGACGGATATGTGGCCTGGGTAGGAGACCCGGCCCAGCGGGGGCTGGTGGACGCGCTGACGACCTGGTTCGGACCGCCTGCTGCCGCGTAGGGCAGCGACTCTCAGGACATTTCTGCAAACTCTGGCAGAGATGTCCTGGGATCCTTCCCAGGTGGTAACTTCAACGAACGCGATCGACCGCTCTTTGGGAGAATCGCTTTCGGTTTTAACAGAGCACCACGCCCATGACAAAGGGCCTCATTGGTGGCTGCCGGCTACGGTTAGAGGATTCGCTGATCGCCCTCTGGCTGCGGCGCGTGAACCAGCAAACCCATCTCGCCGGCCAGCTTTTCCAGGGCCGCCCGCGTCCCCGGCGAAACCGGCACCATGGGCAAGCGGTAGTGCTCGCCGATCCGCCCCATCATCGCCAGAATCGCCTTCACCGGTCCAGGACTCGTCTCTTTGAAGATGCCCTGCATCAGGCGGAAGTACTTCCGATTGATCCGCCGCGCCGTCGACCACTCGTTGACCAGCCCCGCTCGAACCATCTCCGCCATCTTCGCGGGAATGAGGTTCGAAACCACAGAGATCAGCCCTGAGCCGCCGACACCCAGCACGCCAAGGGTCATCATGTCGTCGCCGGAATATACCCGGAAATCGGGGGGCGCCTGCGTCAGCAAATCCGTGATCTGCACCAGGTTCCCACTCGACTCCTTCACCGCCGCAATGTTGGGACAGGCCTCGATCAGCCGCATCACCGTCGCCGGCTCCAGATTGGCCGCCGATCGCCCAGGAATGTTGTAGAGGACCACCGGCAGTTGCACTGCATCGGCAACCGCTTTGAAATGCTCGAACTGCCCTTCCTGCGTCGGCTTGTTGTACCAGGGATTCGCCGTCAGAATTGCCGTCACGCCCGGAATCTGGGACGCCGTTCGCGCCTTCGCCACTGCATGCTTCGTGGAGTTGTGCGAGCATCCTGCCCAAACCGGAACTCGGCCCCCCGCTGCTTCCGCGACGATCCTGATGACCGTCAGCCACTCCGCTTCATCCAGCGTCGGCGTCTCGCCGGTCGTCCCGCACGCGAGCAGCCAGTCGATGCCGCTCTCCACCTGCCACCGGGCCAGGTCGTAGAGGGCCCGCTCGTCCAGAGTTCCGTCCGCGCGAAACGGCGTGACCAGCGCTGTCCCGCACCCCTGCAGATTCATAACAGGTCGAGTCTACACCGGAGACGGAATTCTCCCTCGGCAACCCATCGTCCCATGTGGAGGGTCACCGGAGGTCGGAACCCCGGGGTACCGGCCGTATCTTCCCATGCTCTACACTCAGACCGATGGAGCGACCCGTCCAGGATCTCAGCCGGTTCAGGCTTCCACCCAATTTTCGCGGGCGGCCCGCGTGGTTCGTCCAGCTCTGGTGGATCGTTCAGGCGACCCTCTTCCGGATGTCACCGCAGGTTTTCTACGGCTGGCGCCGCTTCCTCCTGCGTCTTTTCGGGGCCAAAGTCGGCCGCGGAGTCATCGTTCGACCCACCGCCCAAATTACCTATCCCTGGAAACTGACCATCGGGGATCATTGCTGGATCGGCGACTACACGACTCTTTACACTCTCGGCGAAATTCACATCGGTGACAATGCGGTCGTTTCCCAGCATTGCTACCTGGCTGCGGCAACCCACGATTACACTCAGCCGACATTCGATATGGTCGCCAGGACTATCATCATTGAGCCCGAAGCCTGGCTGGCAACCCGCGTCTTCGTTGCGCCCGGCGTGACGATCGGCCGAGGAGCCGTCGTTGGCGCCTGCAGCGTCGTCCTAAAGGACCTTCCTCCCCTGATGATCTGCGCTGGGAACCCCGCGCGAGCACTCAGGCCGCGCATTCTGAATTCGGAACCTGCAGCCCTGGCCAAACCTTCGGAACGACTATAGCTGCGTAACGATCTCCTGGAAATCCCAGCAGCCCGTCTTGCCCACAATCCACTCGGCCGCGCGAACCGCCCCTTCGGCGAATCCGCGCCGGGAAAAGGATTCGTGGCGCAGTTCGAGGCAATCGTTGTCCGAACGTGCCTCCACGACATGAATCCCGGGAACCTCGCCTTCCCGCTTCGACGTGATCTCGACCTTCTGCCCCGGAAGCGACGCTTCAATGATGCGCTGCAGCGACAGCGCTGTTCCGGATGGCGCGTCCATCTTGGCCGCGTGGTGGGTCTCGGCAATGCTGAACCGGTAGTGCGGAACTGCGGTCGCCAGCTCACGCGCTAAACGGAACAGCGCCTGCACGCCAATCGAGAAATTGGTGCTGTAGAGCAGGGCCGCGTTCTTCCGCCCGCACAGGTCGCGTAAGTCGTTGAGATGCTGATACCAACCCGTTGTGCCAACCACAACACGCGCCCCGTTGGCGAGACAGGCGCGGATATTCTGCACCGCTGCTTCCGGCGTGGTGAAGTCGATCACGGCGTCAAACCCGGCGAGAAAAGGCGCCGTCAGTGCCGCCGCGCGGCGATTCTCCTCTTCGCCTACTACGCGAACGCTGTGCCCGTGCTCATGGGCTGTCTGAGCCACCAGGCTGCCGGTCTTGCCGCGTCCGAGAACCAGAAAAAGCATGATGGTGTCTCCACAACATTGATTGCACTGCCGAGCTCAGGATTTCACAGCCGCCGTAGCTGATTCCCGATCAAAGATCTCCGGATCAGGGTCCTGGAAGAACTCCGCATGCAGCGAGCGCACCGCCTCGTCCGCATCGTCTTCTTCCACCATGAAGCTCATATTGATCTCCGAAGCGCCCTGGGAAATCATGCGCAGGTTGACGTGCCGTACGCTCTGAAAGACCCGCGCCGCAATTCCGTTCTGGCCGCGAATATTCTCACCCACCATACAGATCAGCGCCTTGCGGCCTTCATATTTGACGTCGGCGAGCTTGCTCAGATCAGCAGCAACCGCCGGCAGTTTTTCATTTGAGTCGACACTGAGCGAAATGCTGACTTCGGACGTGGACACCATGTCCACCGGACACTTATGACGGTCGAAGACCTCGAAAATTGCGTGCAGATACCCATGCGAAAGCAGCATGCGGCTGGCGACGATATCCATGATGGTCAGCCGCTTCTTCACCGCAATCGACTTAAAGGGGCTGCGGCAGTGCGGCGCCAACGCTGCGATCCGTGTTCCGCTGTTTGCGGGATTCCTGGAATTCAGAACCCAGACCGGAATGTTCTTTTTCACTGCCGGCAGAATGGTCGCCGGATGCAGAACCTTGGCGCCGAAGTAGGCCAGCTCCGCCGCTTCCTCAAAACTGATGATTTTCACGCGCAGGGCATCGGGACAAACGCGGGGATCGGCGGTCATGATGCCGTTTACGTCAGTCCAGATCTCAATGGCCCCGGCATCGATGCCGCCACCCACCAGGGCCGCTGTAAAGTCGGAGCCTCCGCGTCCCAGAGTCGTCGTGACGCCCTGTTCCGTAGCTCCGATGAAACCGCCCATCACCGGCACCCGTCCTTCAGCAACCAGAGGCGCAACATGCAGCTTCAGGCGCTGCTCGATGAGCGCATCCTGGGGAATCGCCTTGCCGTACTGAGCGTCGGTAACGATGCACTGCCGCGCATCCACGTGCACCGCGGGGAGGCCGCAACGCTCGAAGGCTTCAGTGATCATTCGGCTGGAGATTCGCTCTCCATAGGAGACAACCATGTCCGAGATGCGCGGCGTCAGCTCACCTACGGCCGCCAGGCCTCGCAGGATCTCTTCGAGGGAATCAAACTCCGCATCCATCCATGCGTGGCTGGCCATCAGTTCCGGATCTGCTTTCGCGAACGCAAGAGGATCGCCGGCATCGCACGGCAGCACCGCAAGCTGTGTCGCCGTGTCGTGATGCCGTATGCGCAGCCGCTCCAGAATAGCCAGAGCGCTGGCGCGATCTCCGCGAGCTGCCGTGGCAGCGGCCGAAATCAGCAGGTCGGTCACCTTCGCCATGGCGCTGACCACGACAATGGGCTGCAGGCCCTTGCGGATCCGGCCGCCGACAATCTCCGCGGTTCGTCGAATGGCAACGGCATCCTCCACGGAGGTGCCGCCGAACTTCATCACCACCAGACGGTTCATGCCGGCACAGCCACCGGATCGAGTTTGCCGAGCGAAGCGAGCAATTCGGCATTCAGCAGCGCAGCGCCCGCCGCACCGCGAATGGTGTTGTGGGAAAGAACGGTGAACTTCCAGTCGAGCAGCCCGCAGGGCCGCAGGCGACCTACGGTAGCGGCCATCCCTGCGCCGCGCATGCGATCCAGACGAGGCTGGGGCCGATCCTCCGCGGCAGTAAATTCCACCGGCTGTGCCGGAGCCGTGGGCAAATCCCTGCCCGCCAACGGCCGAAATTCCGCCCAGGCGGCAATCAGCTCCTCGCGAGAGGCTTTCGTTGCCAGCTTGATGCTGACGCTTTCCGTATGCCCATCCTCGACCGCAACCCGATTGCAGTGGGCGCTCATCTTTGCCGGCAGCGGCTCCACAACTCGGCCGTTGAGATGGCCCAGCAGCTTCAGCGTTTCCGCCTCCATCTTCTCTTCTTCGTTTTTGATAAACGGAACCACGTTGCCGAGGATATCCATGGAGGGCACGCCCGGATAGCCGGCGCCGCTCACCGCCTGCATGGTGCTGACGAAGATGGCTTCGATGCCGAACCGTTCGGCAATCGGCTTCAGAGCCATCACCAGTCCAATCGCGGAGCAGTTGGGGTTCGTAACAATATATCCGCCCGCTTCCTTTCGCCAGCTCTGATTCTCGACCAGAGCGAGATGATCGGCATTGACTTCAGGAATCACCAGCGGGACCGCCGGCTGCATGCGAAAGGCGCTGGAGTTGGAAATCACCGCGCATCCGGCTGCGGCGAATTGCGGCTCCAGGTCGCGGGCGATATCGGCATCGAGCGCGGCGAAGATAATGCGCGGCGCGCCTTCCGCTTCGGCTGGAGAAACGGGAATCGAAGCAACTCGCTCCGGCAGCGGCGTGTCCAGTTTCCAGCGCGCCGCCTCGGCATATTTTTTGCCGCTGGAACGGTCGCTGGCCGCCAGCCAGTCCACTTCGAACCAGGGGTGATTCTCCAACAGCTGAATGAACCGCTGCCCGACCATTCCGGTCGCGCCAAGAATGCCAACCTTATGCCGCATGATTGCGCCTTTGCGAAAGAGAGCTCATGCCGGCATGAACAGAGCACCCGGCTGCAGGAGCTTTAGCGATAGTGTAAATCGTGCCGCTGCAGCCGCCGTAGACCGAGCCTCTATTGCTGCACGGTTCCCGGACCGTTGCCGTAGGTGAAGTCCTGGGTCACCGTCTGTTTTGGGCCGACAGTGACCGTCGCGATCTTCTGGCCCAGATTCTCCTGGTCGGCCACCAGAGTATACGTGCCCGGCGGCAGTCCCTTGATCACGAAGCGCCCGGAAGCGTCGGAGACTGCATAGAAAGGATTCGCCGCCACATTAATGAAGGCCTGCATCCAGGGATGGTTATTGCAGCGCACCGGAATCATCAACTCCGGCTCGTGGAACGTGCGCTGAGCCTGTCCCGCATTCGGTGGCTGGGAAATGTCCACAGCCTGATTGCCGGCCACGGTGGGCGTCATATGAATGTTATGCATCGTCGGATCGCTGTTGGTGAAGCGCACCGGCTGCCCCACCATCACGCCGACCACATGAGGATCGTAGCGACAGCCCTTCTGATCGATGTCGACGGGCTGGGCGGGCGCGGCGTAGACGCGGTTGCCGAGCCCATCTTTCACGTAGATGAAGACATTCGCGAAGCCGCCCTTGTTCACCACATAGCCTTCGCTGAAGTTGGTGGGACCGAGGGTGCAGGCCGGGTCCTGATTCATGTCGATCTCGATCGGCTTGGGCGGCGTGCCGACGTAGTGCACGGTCCCCTCGATCGTACCGGCGTTGCTCCAGTCGATCGCAGTGTAGCTTGCCTTTGGAGTGGTCTCCGTTGCCTGTTTCTTACAGCCTGCCGCTGTCAGCAGCAGCAGACCAGCCGCCGCCACGAGTACTCTCGTCTTCATTCCTGTGTTCTCCCTGCGTGGGTTGTCTCTCGGTCGTGGGCCAGCGCCTCAATCACAGCATCGGCGAACGCCGCGGTTCCCGCTGTGCCACCCACATCGCGGGTGAGCGTCTTCTTCGCGGAATAGGTTGCTTCCAGGGCCGCATGCACGCGATCCGCGGCCTCGCCTTCGTCAATGTGGTGCAGCATCAGGACTGCGGACTGCAGCAGCGCGGTTGGATTTGCGATGTCCTTGCCGGCAATATCGGGCGCGGAGCCGTGAACCGCTTCAAAGATGGCCGCCTCCGCTCCCAGATTCGCTCCCGGCACCAGCCCCAACCCTCCGACAAAAGCCGCGCACAGATCGCTGACGATGTCGCCATAAAGGTTCTCGAGCAGCAGCGTGTCGTATTGATATGGATTCATCACCAGCTGCATGCAGGTGTTGTCGATAATGTGCTCGCCATAGGTGATGTCCGGATATCCCTTCGCGATATCGCGAGCGCAGCGGAGAAACAGGCCATCCGACATCTTCATGATGTTGGCCTTGTGGATGGCGTGGATCCGGCGGCGTCCGTGCTTTGCTGCGTACTCAAAGGCGAACTTCGCGATGCGGGTCGAAGCCTTTTCCGTAATCACTTTCAGCGACTCGATCACGCCAGGCACCACTTCATGCTCGAGACCGACGTACAGACCCTCAGTGTTTTCGCGAATGATGATCAGGTCCACATTGGGGTAGCGCGTTTCGAGGCCCGGCAGATTTTTGATAGGCCGAAAATTGGCGAACAGCTCGAATTTCTTGCGCAAGGTCACGTTAATCGAGGCGAATCCGCCGCCGATCGGAGTGGTCACCGGACCCTTCAGGGCCACGCGGTTTCGCTCAATCGAGGCGTAAAGGTCCTTTGGGATATATTCGCCGTGCTTTTCGAAGGCTCCGGCTCCGGCCGCAAAACGCTCCCAGGCAAATCCAACGCCGGTCGCTTCGAGAATCCGAACCACCGCATTGGTCACTTCCGGACCAATGCCGTCCCCGGGAATCAAAGTAATGGTGTGTGTCTTCCCCACGTTTCTCCTTCAAGTCTGCGTTATCGAGCCGGCTCTCAGGCCTGCTTTTTCCTGGGATGTTTGTCAGTATGCTGGCTCAGCAACTGCTCCAGTTCTTCCTTAAACTCACGGACATCCTTGAAATCCCGATAAACGCTGGCGAAGCGGATATAGGCGACCGTATCCAGCGCCTTCAGCCGCTCCATGATCAGCTCTCCGATCTCCGAAGTGGTTCGCTCGCGCTCCGTGGACTCGGTGACAAAGGCCTCCGTCTCATCCACGAGCTGTTCCAGCTTGCTCGCCGAAATCGGCCGCTTTTCGCAGGCGTGCAACAGCCCGCTCAGCACCTTCTGGCGCTCGAACTTCTCGCGCCGTCCGTCCTTCTTCACCACCATGTAGGGGATTTCGTCGATGCGCTCGTAGGTGGTAAACCGGCGATTGCACCGCTCGCATTCGCGGCGCCTGCGGATGGAGTCGGCCTCCCTGCTCTCCCGCGAATCAATGACGCGGTCCTGGGCAAACCCGCAGTAAGGACATTTCATCGGTCTCTTCTGATTCTAGCAGCGCCTGTCGCGAAACGCGCCGCTCGCGCCCCGGTTCCCCGTACGCAATTGTCACGCTCCTGGATTCGGACTATCGTGATCCGCAGCGCATCTTATCCGACTATGAGCAGAGACGACTCGACACGCAGCATCACCCGAGGAGCGCTTGCGGGATTGATTGGGGGCCTGGCAGGCGCCGGCGCTAAAATGCTCGCCGAACAGCTTTTTCCCCCGCGCATTCAGGGGCAGACTCCGCCGCCCGTTGTGCTGGCCGAGCAGGTCGCCGGACGCCCCCTCACTGAAACCAATCGCCAGCTGGCCCTGCAGGGCATTCACTGGATTTTCGGAGCTCTGGCCGGAGCTGCCTACGGCGCCCTCGTGGAGTATGAGCCGTCGCTGGCCGCGTGGCGCGGCGCGGCGTTCGGCATTACGCTCAATCGGATCACCCATGAATCGCTGTTACCGAAAATGGGCCTGTCGGCGCCTCCAGGCCAGCAGCCTACCCAGGAGCGCATCAGCGAATGGGTAACGCATGCAGCGTATGGCGTGGCCACCGACTCTGTCCGACGCGCCGTCCGGCGCGCGCTCTGATCCACCGCATCCGCGAATAATCAGGCTTCCTGCGTGCTTGCGGGGGAATGGGTCAGATCCTCCCCGGCATTCCCGCTCTCGCGCGTGACGTTCTTCAGGGAAACGTGGTCAAAGCGCGCCCAGATCAGCCCCACCGGCACGATGCCCAGGAAGGTAACCAGGAGCAGCGTCGCTGCGCACCCGGTTGCCGGTTCCGGCGCCACTCCAAAAAGGCCTGAGATGGCCGCGGCAACCAGCCCGATCTGCGTAAACCAGCCGATAATCGGCAGTTGGAATCCACTGGCCACCATGCTGGAGGCCATCAGAAGCATGCATTGCGCAATGCTCATGTGCCCCAGCTGGGGGCTGGCCACGAAGGCGCGCGTCGTCTCCAGATAGGACACCGCAATCAGGCCCCACATCGCCAGAGACGCACCGAGGATGATGGCGAAGTCGGAGAAGGAGCGCAGAGTATCGAGTCCGGCATGAAAGGTCCGAACCTTATCTCCCACCGCTTTGCCAAGCTTGTGGGAGGCCATTCCGAATGCCCTCTCGGAGAACGACGCTACCGCATTCCCGGAAAGCCGGACAGCCAGCAGGAACAGACCGCCGGCGATGGTGGTTGCCAGAGCTGTGTAGCTCGCCTTCCGAATGATTTCCGGGTGGGGCAGCGATCCCGCGGGAGCCATGAGGATCACCGAGCAGAAGATCAGTGCCATCGATCCCGCGTCGAACAGCCGCTCGACGATATACACGGCAATCTGAGAACTCAGCGGCAGACCTGTCTTCTTCGAAACCAGATACGGCCTTACCGGATCGGCCACACGCCCGATCAGAGCCACTGCTGTGAATCCGATCACCTGCGTCCCCAGCAGCGAGAGCAAAGCCACCTTCTTGTTGTGCCGGATGAGCAGCGCCCAGCGAACGGAGCGCAGCACGTAGCCAAGGTAAATAGCTCCCAAAGCGAAAAGGATCCTTCCCCATTCCGCCTGGCGAAGCTGCTCCACGAAGATGTGCCAGCTGAAATGGATCCGGTGGCGCCCGTAGCCAATCAACACGGCGACCGCGACCACGATTATGGCCAGCACAATCCAGTTTCTCTTTGACTTCAAAGCAAAGCTCCGGAGGAAGGATGCTGCGCGATTCTCACTGTGCCTGCCGGGGCAACGCTGCGACCTGGCGCCCCGTCTGCTGTTGCGCGTCCCGGCGAAGCTTGTACCGGCGGTTGTACTCGTGAATCACCCGGGCCACATAGAGGCGCGTTTCGCGGTAGGGCGGGATTCCATGCCACCGGTCCACAGCGGCGGGGCCGGCGTTGTAGGCTGCCAGGGCGAGCGCCAGATCGTCGTGATACTTCATCAGCAAAACGTCGAGATACGCCGTGCCACCGTCGATGTTCTGCCCTGGCGCAAAGCTGTTGTTCACGCCCAACTGCGACGCCGTTCCAGGCATCAGCTGCATCAGCCCCTGCGCCCCCGCGCGGCTGACCGCCCGGGAGTGTCCGCCGCTCTCCTGCCGGATCACGCTTGCCAGCAGATCGGTATCGATGTCGAACGCCGCACCGGCTTTCGCGAGCATCGGCCGCAGATCGACTTCAGACAGCTTCTCCGGTGCGGGAGCCGGCCCAGCCGCTGCAGGCTTCGGTAGAATCGGCTTTGGCAGATCGACGGTCTCGGCAGACACGATGTCCGACGCCTTCACCTCGAGATAGCTGCCGGTCGAGTCATTCAGATAGAGCCGTACCCTGTCGCCCTCCACCGCTCGGTGGTCGCAGATGAGGTTCTGTCCGTTCTTCAGCGTGACATACTCGGCCGCATGCGCAACCGCGCCGCCAAGGCAGCCGACAGCCACGGCCGCGAGTCCGATTTTGACGCAGGAATGCGACATTGCCTTCAACTCTACCATTCTCAGACGCGGCTTTCGGCCAAAACGCTCTCCAGAATCCGGGCCACACCATCGTCGTCGTTGGCGGGGGCGATCTCCCAGCCGCGCCGCTTCGCCAGCTCTATCAGGTCCGGGGCGCCATTCCTCATCACCACGGGTCGCCCCGCAGACTCCAGCATCTCCAGATCGTTCCAGTTGTCGCCGATCGCCAGAATGCCCTCTCGCGTCAGCCCCCGTTTGTCGGCAATACGCCGCAGCGCCGCCCCCTTGGAACAGCCCGGCGGCAGAATGTCGACAATCGTCAGATTCCGCAACGGATACTCGGTCCTGAGGACTTGAATCTGAGGCGCCAGCGGGCTCTCCGTCAGCCAATCTTCCGCTCGCCGCATCTCCGCTACGCCCCCGCAGACCATGCCCTGGACCGGCGCCTCATCGTCATCGAAGGCCCGCTCCAGCGGCCGGATCTCCCGAATCCAGGGCCGGTTGGCTTCCACCCACACGGCGATGCGCTCATGGAGTGCCGGCAACGACTCCAGAACCAGCTCACCCGGCCCTTCCCGGTCGAACGTGAAAACCGTCGTTCCAAAAGGCCGGAGCGCCGGACACAAGGCACGCGCGGTTTCCACGGGCAGGAAGAACCGATTGATGGGCTCCCCTCCCATCGTCCGTGTCACGGTGCCATTCGATGTGATCAATACCGTCTCGGACCTCAGACCGATCGGGGCCAGCAGCGGCGTCGCGTAGGCCTGCCGCCGACCGGTGGCGATCACAAGCTCCAGTCCCGCGCCCTCAGCCTCCCGTAAAGCCCGACAGGTCCGCTCGCTCACTCGGTTTCCCGCCGAAGGCAGCAACGTGCCGTCGATATCGATAACCACCATGCGGATGGGCAGATTCATTTCTTCTCAGTCCCGAAATCCTGCCGGCGTTCGCGAAAAAAGCCGCGCAGCAGCTCGCCGCACTCTTCCGCCAGCACACCGGATGTCACCTGCATCCGGTGGTTGAGCCTGGGATGATTGACCACCTCCAGCACAGATCCGGCCGCGCCCGCCTTGGGATCCTCCGCTCCATAAACCAGTCGCGCCAGCCGGGCGTGGATCATCGCTCCCCCGCACATCGCGCACGGCTCCAGGGTGACGAACAATTCACAGTCGAGCAGCCGATAATTCCCCACCGCCTGCGCCGCTGCCCGAAGGGCCACCACTTCGGCATGTGCTGTCGGATCAATATCGCGCAGCACGCGATTCTGTCCACGCGCCACAATCGTGCCGTTGATCGCCGCCACCGCTCCGATGGGGACTTCGCCTGCCTCGGCCGCGGCCTGTGCTTCCGCCAGCGCCGCCCGCATCAGGGTCTCGTCGGAGTCTGCCATGCTTCTATCGTATTCGGCGGCGTTGGCCAGGCTGCGGGAAAGTCAGGCGGCTGCCGTCACGGCTGGGCCTGCGGCTCTTCCACCCACTTCCGAAAAACCCCGATGATCTGTTCCAGGCGTCGCGGATCGCCGGCGCCTTCGAACCGCGCCTCGGAGATGCTGCAGTCGATCCACTCCTCGCCGCTGGTGCCGAAGTTGAGCCGGTTGGGGGCGATATTCTGCACGGAGGTGCCTTCCAGGCTGATGGTCAGGCGCCACCCGCGCCGACGAAGGCTCTCCAGTCGAATTCCCTGTGTGTGTTCCCAGTCGCCGTCGCACTGGCGTTGGTACCAGTCTTCCAGCCACTCGAGATTGTTCGGCATTACGGCTCCACAACTTTGGGCTGCTGTTGCGTCATGCAGTGCAGAGCGCCCAGCCCCCATATCAAGTCTCCGCAATAGATGCCCACAACCTCGCGCGACGGAAAAGCGTCGGCGAGAACGTTGAGGGCCCGCCGATCAGCGGAACGATTTAAGGTTGGCACGAGCACGAGATTATTGGCAATGTAAAAATTTGCGTAGCTGGCCGGAAGCCGCTGCCCGTCAAAGATTACCGGTGGAGGCATTGGCAGTTCAATCACTTCAAACGGTTTGCCGTCCGGATTGCGCGCCGATTTCAAACGATCCAGATTCTCCGCCAGCGGCAGGTGGTTCTCGTCCCCCGGGTTCGGCTCAACCACCGTGACAATAGTGTTCGGTCCAACGAAGCGCGTGATGTCGTCCACGTGCCCATGCGTGTCATCGCCGGCGACACCCTTGTTCATCCACAGAACCTGGTCGATACCGAGATAGTCGCGGAAGACCTCCTCCAGTTGCTCGCGCGTGACGCCGGGGTTCCGCTGCTGGACTTCGCTCAGCAGGCATTCTTCCGTTGTGATCAGCGTACCGGCGCCATTCACGTCGATCGATCCACCCTCGAGCACAATCCGCTGCGGACCAGCTTGCGTCTCGATCACCGGTGTCCACTGCGGCAGATCAAGCAAGCCGGCGACCTGTTCGGGGATCCCGTCATCTTTGTGCCAGTCGGGATACTTCGCCCAGGCATTGAATTTCCAGTTCGTGATGGCCACGGAGTCAGTGCCGGGCTTGTCTCTGCGCACAAAGATCGGGCCTGAGTCCCGCGTCCACACCCGGTCCGTCGGCCACTGATGGAAATTCACGCGAGCCAGGTTTGCGCCGGAGCGCTGCAGAATACGCCGCGCCCGCTTTTCCGCTGCAGCATCATCCACCAGGATGTGAACATCCTCGACGCGCGCCAGATGTCCAACGATCTCCGCGTACACCCAGGGAATCGGCTGAAATTTTCCCGGCCAGTCTTCGGGATTGTGCGGCCACGCAAGCCAGGTCGCTTCATGGGACTCCCATTCGGCCGGCATGCGATAGCCTTGCTGTCGCGGCGTGCCAGACATGCCCGGAACAGCCGCGCGCTCGTTCGGCGCTTCCACTGTGGTGTTATCGCTCATTCGCCGTCGCCATCCAGGAAGCGGCTCACAATCGGAGCATAGGCGTCGATGCGCCGATCCCGCAGGAACGGCCAGTTGCGCCGCGTATCTTCCATGGCGCTCAAATCGACCTCCCCGATCAGAATTTCTTCCCGATCGTGTGCCGCCTTTGCGATCACCCGCCCGAAAGAGTCCGCCAGAAACGACCCACCCCAGAACTCCAGCCCCGGCCCTTCCACGCGACTGCCGCGGACATCGCCATGCTCCAGACCGACGCGATTCACCGCCGCCACGTAAACGCCATTGGCGATGGCATGCGACCGCTGGATGATCTGCCATGCGTCGTATTGCGCGGCGCCGAACTCCTCTTTCTCATGGGGATGCCATCCGATCGCCGTGGGATAGAACAGCACCTGCGCCCCCTGTAGCGCGGTGATCCGCGCGCCCTCCGGATACCACTGATCCCAGCACACCAGGGTCCCGATCCGTCCCGCCGAGGTGTCAAAGGCACGAAACCCCAGATCGCCGGGAGTGAAATAGAACTTCTCGTAGTAGAGCGGATCGTCCGGGATGTGCATTTTGCGGTAGAGCCCAGCCACCCGGCCATCC
>JBAUZR010000743.1:0-2894 GCA_049585375.1 Acidobacteriaceae bacterium | reverse complement strand
CCCAGTCGTGCATGCCGTCGCGCATGGTGTTGGGATTGTAGAGGTCGCGGTCGCCGACCTCCATCCAGATGCGGATGGGCTTGCGGGGGGTATTGGCTATGAGGGTGGTGTGGAAGCCCCACGCGCCCTGCGGAGTAGCCGGGTTCCAGGGCCACTGCTGATTGATGAAGGTTCCTGAATAGCTGAGGACGCGGTGGTACCACTCGGGGTGATACCAGGCCATGATGAAGGCCGCGGCGGCTCCGGAGCTGCCGCCCATGGCGGCGCGGCCGTTGGGGTCGTGAGTGAGGCGGACGTGGCAGCGGGATTCTACCTGAGGCAGGACGACGTGCTCGACCCACTCAGCATATGTGCCGGACATGGTGTCGTATTCGAGGCCGCGCTCGGAGCCCTGGGCGTCGCCGCCGCCGTTGGCGATGGAGATGGCGATCTGGACGGGGACGCGGTGCTCAGCGATGAGGTTGTCGAGGGCGGTGAAGAGGGAGCGGTCGGGTCCATCGGCGCCAACGATGAAGGGCGCAACGGTGCCAGGCTTGTACTGCGCGGGGATGTAGACGGCTACGGTGCGCGTCCATGGATGGGGGTGGCTGGCTGTGACATCGAGCTTTGCGGGATTATGCGGGTCGGGAGTGCCGGCATCGGAGCTGGGGACGCCGGGGTCGCGTGCGACGCCGGGGTAGTACGGGTCGCCGGCGGAGGTGAGGGTAAATTCCTGGACGCGGCCCTGAGCGACGCCGGGGTGCGGGGTCATCTCCGCCGCGGTCCTGTGGTCGGGGCCGAGGATGAAGTTGCCGTCCTTATTCGGAGGCGGGAGGGTGCCGTCGGGGAGTTGGGTGGCCCCGACGTAGCCCGGAGTGTGGGGATCGCGGGTGGGATAGGTGGGATGCGCGGTCTGGGCGAGGAGGGTCGTTGCCAGAACAGAGACGATGAGAATGGTGGGGCGCATAGTCGAAATCATTGTACGGAACCGATTCCGCGCGATGGAGGATGCAGAGGTGGGTCCCAGGATGACAGCCGATTCGCTGGTCAGGATGACAAGAGCAGCGCGTCGATTGCGTCGTAGCCGGTGGGGAGCTGGATGCTTTGCTTCGTTGCGCCGGCCAGTAGGAGTGTGGCAACGGAGTCGGGCTGGCGGCGGGATTTCCAGTAAGAGTGGGTGCAGGCGCGGACGGCGAGCTGGAGCGGCGTGCGGTTGCGGGCGTCAGTGGCATGGACGTCTGCGCCGCGGGCGATGAGTTCGCGGACAATGTCATGGCGGGCGCGCCAGGCGGCGACGTGGAGGGCGGTAGAGTCGCGCGTGAGCTCCCAGTAGGGGTCGCCTTCGGAGAGCGCGTCGACGGGGACGCCCAGGTCGAGGAGGATGCGAAGGCCTTCCAGATTGCCGGCTCCGGCGAAGCGGACGACAAGGGTGCCGCTGAGTTGTAACAGTTGCTGGAGTAATTCGGGAGTGACGGCGATGATGGACTGGGCATGGCTCAGGTCGGCGCGAGCGCAGGCGGCAACGAGGACGTCGAGCGGCTGGTCGTAGATGGGGGTGAAGCCGCGCCGTTCCAACTCGGCGAGGATATCGCCGCGTCCGTAGTACGCGGCCATCTGGAACGCGTTTCGGTGATCGTAATTGTTACGAATGTTTGGGTCCGCACCGTAATCGAGCAACAGCTGGATCATGACGAGGCCGTTGTCGCGGCGGATGGCGTGCTGGAAAGGGCTGTACTGCCATTGGGTGAGGAAGTTGGGGTTGGCGCCGGCGACGAGGACGAGGCTGAGCCCCTGGTCGTCGTGCCAATCGGCTTTTCGGGCGAGAACGGTGGCGAGGGAGCGCTCATTGAAGCGACCGGAGTCGAGGAGAATGCGGAGGACAGTGTTGTCGTAGGTTTCGGGGACGTGATACGGGGTTTCTTCGTCGTTGGGATCGGCTCCGTGGTCGAGGAGGAGCTGGGTGAGGCCAGGATTTTGGGCGAGGCCGGCGGCTCCATAGATCGCAGCTTCGGGAACCTGGCGGGGCGGATCGTCGATGGTGTCGTACCAGCAGGCGTTGGCGCTGGCTCCAGCTTCGAGCAGCAGGCAGGCGGTACGGACAAAGTGGGCGGAACGGGTTTTGTCGATACGGAGATAGCGCGAGAAGCAGAGGTAGGTGAGGGGATCCCAGTTGTACGGGCCGCCGGGTGCGGTGGCGAGGGTCGGGTCGCGGGCGAGGAGATCGCGGGTGGCGACGTGATCGCCGAGGACCGCGGAGACGTAGATATTGTGGGGGACGAGGTGGAGGAAGCGCTTGAGGATGAGGTCGGCGTGATCGACGGTGCCGGAGACGTGCCAGCCGTGGCGCTCCACGGAAGCGCACTCGAGGAAGGCGGCGACCGGGTCAGGAAGGGTGGCGATGGAGGCCGGGTCTTCGAGGGCGCGGAGAATGTTGAGGGTTTCGATGTGGTGCGCGAGCTGCGGCCAGGAGTCGTAGCCATGCTCGCGGGCGAGGACGAGCTGGGCGTCGGCGAGGGCGATGGTCTGGAGGTCCGATTCAGGGAGGGATTTCAGGCGGGGATGATGTTTGCGGAGGCGGGCAAGCGCGTCGGCATCGTGGTGTGCGATGGCGCGGACGAGTTCTTTGGCCTGCTTTTTATATTGTTCGAGGCTGGGATGGTCAGGGAGGGTGCGGTCGGGCATACGAAGCTCCTTTCGTGAGGCGCCTCAGGAAGTCCGCATGCATGAGGCTGAAAGAAGATTCGTCGGGTTGTGAACGGCTAAGGTGGGCACGGCCCTTTCCGCGGACTGGATGCGCCCTTCGCGCTGGGCTTGAGATTGGGGGCTGCACGAAGCTGAAGTCAAGCGCTCACCAGGCAGCAGGCAGCGGTGAAAGAATGAGCGCCATGGGAAACGAGTCGGCTTTTGTGCTGGTG
>JBAUZR010000742.1:0-4842 GCA_049585375.1 Acidobacteriaceae bacterium | reverse complement strand
CGATCTGCGCCATGACCCGCTGCATCGCCTCGCCGGTCCACACCAGCTCGTGTTTGCCCACGCGCCGGCGCAGATCGGAGTTCTCCGTCTCCAGGCGCTTCAGCCGCAGCGCATTGTCAACGGTGAGCAGCAGCTTGTCGGTGGAGAGCGGCTTCTCCAGAAAATCGAGCGCCCCCAGACGGGTGGCCTTCACTGCCATTTCAATGTGGGCCTGGCCGGACATCATGACCACTGGCGCCGCCACACCGCTGGTCTTCAAATCCTCCAGCAGCGCGAGCCCGTCGCGGCCCGGCATCACCACATCCGACAGGATCAGGTCAAAAGGGTGCGACTTCGCCAGTTCCAGAGCCTTCGCCGCGTTGTCGCAGACGGTCGCCTCATGGCCGGCCAGTCGAAAAGCGCGTGCCAGCGAAGCCAAAGTGTTGGCCTCATCGTCCACGATGAGGATGTCGGCCTTCGTCATGCCTCCACCTTTTCTTCCATCAGGGGCAGTCCGATCAGAAATCGGGTGCCTCCCCCCTCCGCACTCTCCACGGCGACGGTGCCGTTGTGGTCGGTGATGACCGACTGCACAATCGCCAGCCCCAGCCCGGTTCCATGCTGCTTCGTCGTGTAATACGGCGTGAACAGCCGCTCGCGCTCTTCCGGCGTCATGCCCTCCCCGGTATCGGCAATCGCGATGCGTGCCATTTCGCCGGCGCGCGCAACGGAGATGGTCAGAGTTCCCCCCTTCGGCATGGCATCCATCGCATTGAGCACCAGATTGGAGAGAGCCCGGTGCAGCAGTTCGGAATCCCCCAATATCGGCAGAGTCTCAGACGCGATCGAGGTTCCCAGCTGGATGCGTTTCGATTCAAGCGCCGGTCCGTACAGCTTCACCACCCGCCATACCGCCTCGCGCGCGTCCATTTCGATGGCCTGAGGCTTCGGCATTTTCGAAAAGTCGCTGAAGCGCCCGATGATCGTCTTGAGATTCGCAATCTCCATCTGCAGCGTGGCGGCGCTCTCCGTAAACACTTCGTCGAATTCCTTCGCCGGCAGCCGGCGCGCGCGCACCATGTTCTCCACCGTGATCTGCAGCGGGAAGAGAGGATTCTTGAGTTCATGCGCGAGACGCCGCGCCAGCTCACGCCACGCGGCTACCCGCTCCGTCTGTACAAGGCGATCGCGCTGGTCGCTCAGCTGACGGGTCATGTTGTTAAAGCTGCGGGCCAGCGCGCCCACTTCATCGCGCGAGTGAATCTCTACGCGTGCTTCCCAGTTGCCCGCCGCCACCGCACCCGCCGCGCGCGCCAGTTCTTCGATGGGCCGCGAGACGCGCACCGCGATCCACAAACTCACCAGCACTGCAAAGATGATCCCCAGCCCGGCCACACCGAAAGCCACGTCGCGGATGTGTCCCTGCACCTCGACCATGCCGCGCCGCGAGTTGGCGACGACCAGCACGGCCAGGACACTGCCATCGAGACCCTTCAGGGGAATCGCCGTGGCATTCACGCTGTCGGCGCGCCTCTTTGTGAGATAGACCACGCCGGAGGCGTTTTTGCCGCTGTTCCGCGCCTGATCCACGAGAGACTGAAAATGCGCGACGCCAACGGCCTTTGCGGCCACGCCAAAGTTGCCCGGCTCGAACGAGTCGGTCAGGTTCCGATAGAGAATCACCTGGGTTCCGGCCGGTGTGGGAAAATCCTTCAGGAACGAGGCGTCGAGTTGCCGCCCGCCCACGACATAAAGCGGCGGATCCGACCCATCCACTCTGCGCACTGCGAAGATTCCAACCTGCGAGCTTCCGTCGGGCAAATCTTCCTGCTTCAGGAAGGCGGGATGTCCTGCCCCGGCGATGGCCGGCTCCCGGTACCCGAAGCGCGCCGTCCACTGGAACGACGAGATGATGCTGCCATCGTGGGCCACGATTTCCAGATAATCCAGCCGATACTCCTGCGCCAGCGGCAGCGCTGCCTGCAGATAAGCGGACGCATCACCGCCGTTGCCGAGTTCGAAGGCAATCTGCTTGACCGCGTCGCTGTCCGCCATGCGATCGAGGGCCGACGCCGTGTCGTCGGCCCTCTGATTGAACTCGCGCTGGAACTGGTTCACCAGGATAGCCGTCTGCTGCTGATCGAGACCCTCAAAGACGTGGCGGACACGCACGGAGACGATCCAGGCGACGGCGACGACCAGACCGACAACGGTAACTGAGAACATCAGCAGCAGCTTTTGCCGCAGGTTCACTTCGCGCCCTCCAGTGAGGCGTCAGACAAAAGCGGCGCGCCATCCGGAGAAAGCCGCAGATCGCGCACCCGCTCGCCCGCCGCCCACGCGCGCGGCAGCCACAGCAGCGGCACAATTGTGTCGTTCTCAAGCACGCCTCGCTCCTTTTGCCACAACGACGCGGGATCGGTCGCGGTCACGCTACCATTCTGCCCGAACCGCGCCAGCATTTCGTCCAGAGCCGCTGCGGGACTGGCCGATTCCAGGTGCACGCGCCGCAGCGAGAGCGCCGCGGCCTGGAGCGATACCGCTGGTGCGACCTGCACCCCAAAGCCCGCTTCGTGCAGATTCAGCGCCAGGCGCTCGGCGGCCAGATGCATCGTGGCGCTCGTATCTTCTGTGCTGAGAAGCAGGCCTGTCGGCGAAGCTCCGCCGCGCAGCGCTCGCGCCCGTTCGAGCTTACGGTCGGTCGAAAACAGAAAGGCATAGCCGCTGAGCGCCTGGGGCAGCAGGCTCGCGGTCACCTCACCCTGCTTCTGGAAGATGACGTTGGAGAGCGCCGCGCGATCCACGGCCAGCGCCACCGCCTGGCGCATCTCGCGGTCGGAGAACGGGCCATTCGGCGCGATCGCAAGAGCCAGCAGATCGACCGGGCGCGAGACCAGCACATTCAAATGCTGCTGCTGCGCCTGGCGGATCATCTCCGGAGGCACTTCGACGATGTCGGCCTTGCCCACGCTGAAGTCCAGCCACTGGTCGCGCACGCTGCGGTGCGGATGGATCTCGACGCTGTCGACGAACGGCCGGCCAGCCCAGCAGTCATCGTTGGCGGCAAGCTCCAGCGCGCCGTTGGCAAAGCCTGTGACGTGAAACGGGCCGGTACCGATTACCGCTCCTGACGCGTCCTGGTGGGCGACGGCGAATGACTCCTGGGCGAGGAGCGCGGGCAAATCCGGCGCCGGGGTTTCGCTAACAAAAATCACCGTGCCGCCGACAGCGCGAACGCTGTGCCAGGGGCAAGCCAGCGGTGGCGAGCCGTCCGCGCCGCGCGCGCAGACCTCATCCAGTGCCGCGACCACTGCTTCCGCCGTCAGCGGCACGCCATCCTGGAAGCGCACGCCCGAACGAATCGTGAATTCCCAGCGATGATCGGCATTCTGCGCCGTCCACCGCACGGCCAGCGCCGGCTGCGCGATGCCCGTGTCGTTCACAGTGGTGAGCGTGTCAAGCACGAGCCGCCGCGCCAGTCCGTCGGGCATCTGCCAGGGATCGCCCTGGGTCTCGATGCGCAGCGTTCCGCCGTAATGCGGACGCGTCCGCGCCTGCGCCCCCAGCGCCAGGACCATCAGCATCGCGCTAATTACAAAGCGCCGTGCCATTCCACACCTCGTAGCGCAGCGGCGACTCGCGCCGCACAATGACGGTCGCGCTGCTGCCGTCGGTGGACGGCCAGATCGCCGTCACCACACCATCCACGGAAATCGGCGTGCTCACTGGAATTGCCTCGCGCCCCGCAATCTCCCACGCGCGCAGGCTGTCGCCCGCCGCCGCGGCGCCCGAGCCGGACACCAGCACCTGCGCGCCCGATCCGCAGCCGGAGCGCAGCACGGCAAAGTCGCTGCCCCAGTCATTCGTGCCGGTCACGGGCTTCGCCACTCCTCCGTCGATCAGGAGAACGCGGCCATCGACCAGACCCACCAACATCGCTGCGCCGGTTTCATGCGGCACTTCACCTGCCTCGTAAAACGGGGGAAGATCCATGCCAAAGCCCGGCGCCAGAACGCCGGTAAAGTTGTCCCGCATTTCGTTGTAAAAGGCCTTTTGCGTCGAGGAAATCGGCCACGGATCGTCGCTGTCCGCGCAGCTCACCGACAATGCGGTTCCCACGCCCGCGCCCGTCTCGGCTCCCCGGCACGAGACGCCGGGCAGCCACGCATCGAAGACGTGCTCCGTAGCGGCGACCAGTTCCCCGCGCAGATCGCGAGGATACGGCCGCGTATGCGTGAGGGGAAAGCTCTGATCCTGAATCCAGGTCCCTGTCCCCAGCGCCGCCGAATTGCGTTCATAGGTGATCACGCGCTCCGGCTCCAGCACCACCAGCCGCTGTACGCCGCCGGTGACGAAGATCTTTGCGTCGAGCACCGGCGCCTCTTCGCTGATCAGCAGGGTTCGGCGAATCGTGATCGAGCCGCCGCTGCCGCTGGGAGCCGCAGGAGCCAGAGGCACTGCAAGCATGGTCACACGCGTCTCGGTGCCTTCCTGCACCTCGGCGACCCACAGGCCGCCCTGTAGATTTTCCGACAGGGTCACGCGGATCAGCGTCGCGCTGTCGCTGCCGCCGGACAGGACGCCCAGTCCGACCAGATCCTGCTCGAGCAGCCGTCGGATGACGGGAAGATCGCTGGCCGGCAGCGTCGATGCGTTCTGTATCGCCAGCCGCGCCGGACCAGGGCCGGTGAGCGCAGCGATCTGGCGGGCCAGGTCGGAGGCGGGTTGTTCCCAGGTCGCCGCGTGTGCCATCGGAACCAACCCTGCCCCCAGACACACCAGCGCCGCCCACTTACCCCAAAACCGCAGCCTGTCGATCATTCGCTGGGGCGGATTATATCGTGCGCTCCTCATCGTCTCTGC
>JBAUZR010000741.1:0-4505 GCA_049585375.1 Acidobacteriaceae bacterium | reverse complement strand
TCCCCAAACTGCACCACCCGGTTCTTCCCGTTCCTTTTGGCGGCGAACATCGCGCAGTCGGCCTGCCGCAGCAGCTGCCCGCCTTCCTGGGCGTGTTCCGGAAAGAGGCTGATGCCCACGCTGGCGGTCATTCGTATTGAATTACCATCCACATCGAAGGGCTCCTTCAGCAGCTCCAGCGCACCGCGAGCCACGGTTTCGGCGTCTTCCGGGCCCTGTATATTTTCGAGGATCAGCGTGAACTCATCGCCTCCGATCCGCGCCAGCGTATCCGATTGACGAAAGCGGGACTTCATCCGTTGCGCTACCTGGCCCAGAAGCGCATCCCCCACGCTGTGACCCAGTCCGTCGTTCACCAGCTTGAATCCATCCAGGTCGATATAGAGCAGCGCCACCTTCCGATTCTCGCGCCATCCCTTCGCCAAGCTGTGGGACAGCCGATCGATCAGCAGCCGCCGATTCGGCAAGCCGGTCAAATCGTCGAAGAGCACCATCTGCTGCAGGCGCGCTTCGGCATCTTTCCGGGCGCGGTCCCGGCGCTGCATCTCCGTCAGCATCGCGTTGAATCCGTCCACCAGCTCGGCGACCTCTTCGCTGCCGCGCACCGGGAACTGCACATCGAACGGCCGCTGCGCCGCTACCTGCAGCATCGAGCGGGAGAGCTCCCGAATTGCCTGCGTCGTCTCCGACGCTTTCTGCAGCGCTCCTTCCTGTTCGCTCACTTGGCCCCGCAGCCGATTCACGCGGGTCAGTACCGCCAGAATGGCCAGGCTCAGCAGAGCGACGGTCGCCAGCATGACCACAGTCATCGACGACGTCCAGATGGGTGCGCCGACCAGCGTCACGGCCGAATAGAACCGAAAATCCTGTAGTCCCTGAGCCGCTGCGTAGTGCGTAAGCACGGACCCGTGACACACCGAAACCCCGAAAATCGCCAGCCCCCCGACCCGGGTCAGGCTTGCCGTGAAGCTAGTGCGGCTCATACAGGGATGATCAACGGGCCATGGTTACTAAAGCCATACAACTTTGGCCTGGTTTCGTCACCATTCGGAACCAGACGAGTTAACGGGTCCTCTCGTCTTGCCCGCCTACGGAAATCAGGCGGCCGCGCGCAGGCTGCGAACCAGGCTGTCCTGGATATTCGATTTCCGAACCGCCTGGTGAATCCCTTTGACAATCCTGCGATATAACGGAAAGAGGGACCTCTGCGGAGAGCACGGAATCCCGTCTTCGTCCCCGCCGCCAGCCGGAGGAACGCCGGCGTCGCAGAATGTATTTTGATCTGAAGTGTTTGTCCTTATTGCTGCTTTGGCTGATCGCATTTGCCCCGTGCCATGCGCTTGCCGCCGCGTCCGGCGCCGCCGAGACCGACACCGGGCGTGCGTCTCCCAAAGGCGCCGTTCCTGCTTCTGAAAACGACGCTGACTCCTCCCCCGCCGGCTACATGCCGGTACGCCGGCACGAAACCATCATCATTCCCCGGCTGGACTCCGCTCCCAAACTGGCCGACTTCCTCCTGGATCCGGTCCAGGGTTCCGCGGCCAGGGAGATGCTGCGCATCCACCACTTCATTGAGCGCTATCCCGACGACGGCAAAAAGCCGCCGGACGACAGCGTCGCGTATCTCGGCTACACGCATCAGGCCCTCTTCATCGCGTTTGTCTGCCAAGACTCGACCCCGAACCTCATTCGCGCCCACATGCTGGCCCGCGACGCCCCCGGCGACGACGACGACGTCTTCGTGATGCTGGATACCTTCCACGACCAGCGGCGCGCCTTCCTCTTCCAGACCAATCCGCTGGGCATTCAGACCGATGGCCTCTACAGCGAGCAGACCGGCTACGACTTCTCGTTCGATACCGTCTGGGACACATGGGGTCGGCGTACGTCCACCGGTTACGTCGTGCTCATGCGTATTCCGTTTGCCAGCCTCTATTTCGCCAAAGCCGAGCCCGGGGAGATGCGCACCTGGGGCCTCATCCTTGGGCGTAATGTCTCACACCTGAACGAGTCCGACTACTGGCCGCGCAGCAACCACAATATCGCCGGGAAACTTACCCAGGACATCGCCGTCGAAGGATTTCGCGACATTGAGAAAGGCCAGAACCTTCAGTTCGAGCCCTACACCCTGGCCCGAAACCTGCGCCAGCTCAACTCCGTCGATCCCACCAACCCCTTCTTCGAAGATCATCCTCTCCAGGCCTACAGCGGCCTCGATGCAAAGTTCATCCTGCACAACAGCCTCGTCCTGGATACGACCGTCAATCCCGACTTCAGCCAGGTCGGCATCGATAATCCCGCCACTCCCAACCAGCGCTTTCCTCCTTATTATGCTGAGGTGCGCCCGTTCTTCATCGAGAACAGCAGCTACTTCCAGACCCCCATCAGCCTCTACTACACCGACAACATCGTCACGCCGCAGTATGGCGCCCGGCTTACCGGGAAGCTTGGCCCCTGGGCCATGGGCGTGCTCGGCGTGGATGATCGCAGCCCGGGCCAGCTGGTGCCCGCCACCGATCCCAACGCCAACACCCGCGCCGAGTTCTATGCCGGGCGCGTTAACCGCGATATCGGCAAACTCTCCGACGTCGGCCTCATCTACGCCGACCGCGAATACGTTGACTCCTTCAATCGCGCCGGAGGCTTTGATTACCGCGCCCGCATGGGCAATGGCTGGACCGTCACCGGCCAGGCCGTCACCTCGGAGACGAAGAACCTCTCCAACGCCACCCCCGGCGAGCAGTATTGCGAGAACTACGCCCTCTTCTGCAGCGGCCAGGCCTACTACCAGCAGGTCAGCTATTCCGATCTGCACTGGAACTGGTGGACGGCTTACAACGACAACTCCGCGGGCTTCGTCACCGATACCGGATTCTTCCAGCGTCCCGACATCCGCGAGCCCAACGGCCACATCGGTTACACCTTCCGCCCCGCCCACGGTCCAGTCCTCTCCCAGGGACCGAACCTCTACACGGAACGCATCTGGGATCACACCGGCCTGCCCCTCGACTACTATCTGAATCCGTCCTGGAGCGTCACCTTCAAAGGCCGCACCTCCGTCAACGGCTGGTTTCAGCTCGGACAGGACCGCCTCCGCCCCATCGACTACTCGGCGCTTCCCGGTGAAGTCGAGTACCACAGCAATCAGGCCGGTTTCAGTGTCTACACCTCGCCCGTACCTTATCTCGCCATTGGCGGCGGCTACTACCAGGGCACCGCCATCAACTATTCGCCACCGAACAACCAGGGGCCCGGTCCCGTCGATGTCTCTTCACCCAACCTCAACGTGGAGGTGAAGCCCCTCAGCGCCCTCGACCTGCAGAACAGCTACGTATATACCCACTTCACAAACCCGTCCACGGGCGCCGTCGTCTACGACAACCACGAGCTCATCTCCCGCTGGAATTATCAGCTCACCAAAGCTGCTTCCGTGAACCTCATCGGCCAGTACATCGCGACTCTGCCCAATCCCGAGTTCACCGACGCAGTGAATTCCAAAGCCCTCTTCGCCGATGCCCTCTTCACCTACATGCCGCATCCGGGCACCGCGCTCTATGTCGGCTATATCGGCAACTTCGCGAACATCGACCGCGCTCTCTGCACGCGAGAGCAGGATGGCCTCTGCAATCCCAGCGAGCCCATCCTCCCGCCCACCGGATCCTCGCTCACGAACGACGGCAAGAATGTCTACGTGAAGCTCTCGTATCTGCTGCGATTCTAGGCGCTCGTTGCAAGGCCTCCGCCGATGCAACGGCCAATCGAATGCCGTTCAGCGGCTCCCTGTCACACCGACACTGCGCCCGAATTCCCGCAGAGCCTCCAGAGTCTTACCCGCCGCTCCGGATTCAATCGCTTCCAGCGACCGTGCCACGCCGTCCTTCAAACTCCCGGCAAGGCCCCCCGCTTCCAGCGCTGCAGCTGCATTCAAAAGAACAACGTCCCTGCGCGGCCCGCGGTCCCGTCCCTCCAGGATCGATTCCAGAATGGCAGCGTTGGTCTGCGGCGTGTCCCCTCCCTGCAGTTGGCTCAGCTCCGCCGCCGGCAATCCTCCGTCCTCCGGACGCACGACCATGTGGAATGCGTACGGCGCCTCGTGATCCGAGAGCGCGCGGATCACCACCGTGTCCGTCGGCGAAAGCGCAATCTCGTCGATGCCGTTGTGCGCGTGCACGACCCGCCCAAATCGCATCCCCAGCTGCACCATCGCTCCGGCCACCAGGTCCAGCTTAGCCGGCGAAAAGACCCCCATGATCTGCGCAGTCGCGCCGGCGGGATTCGTCAGCGGGCCTGCGAGATTGAAGATCGTCCGCACCCCCAGAGCGCGCCGCACCGCCTGCACCCGCTTCAGCGCAGGATGCAGATTCGGTGCGTACAAAAACGTGAATCCCGTTGCACGCAGGCACTCGGCCGACTGCGCCGGAGTCAGGGCTACCGGCACCCGCATCGCCTCCAGCACATCCGCCGACCCGCACTTCGAGGTCACGCCGCGGTTCCCGTGCTTGGCC
>JBAUZR010000740.1:0-1639 GCA_049585375.1 Acidobacteriaceae bacterium | reverse complement strand
CGGAGGATACCGGCAATGCCTTTCGGTGGCTACCCTATTCTTCCATTGCTCCGGCGGCGTTGGCTGCGCTGCCATACTCGCGCAGCTTGTTATGCAGAGTCTTCAGGCTGATGCCCAGGATCTCCGCTGCTCGCGTCTTGTTGTTGTTCGTTGACTCCAGCGTCTTGAAAATCAGCATGCGCTCAGCATCGTCCACAGTCGCGCCCACTTCCAGCTGAATGGCATTCGGCGGCAGCTCGCTCGCCGGCCGCGTCGGCCGCGTGCCGAATCCCGGTGGCAGATGCCGCGGCTGCACCTGTCCTTCGCCGCAGAGAACGACCGCCCGCTCGATGGTGTTGCGCAGTTCGCGGACATTGCCTGGCCACTCGTGCGCCATCAACCGCGCCAGCATCTCGCTGTCCATGCCGGTGATCCGCTTCTGGTGCTTCTGGTTCATATCCGAGATCATCGCCTCGGCAATCGCCGGGATGTCTTCCTTGTGCTCGCGCAAAGGCGGCATGTGAATGTTGAAAACGTTCAGCCGGTAATAAAGATCGCCGCGCAGATGACCATCCGCTACCGCCATATCCGGATCCTTATTCGTAGCGGCAAGCACCCGCACGTCCACGGGCGACTCCACCTTGCTGCCCAGCCGGCGGAGCTTGCGATCCTCCAGCACCCGCAGCAGTTTGGCCTGGGTACCCACCGGCATCTCCCCGATTTCGTCCAGAAGCAGCGTTCCGTCTTCGGCCAGCTCGAAGCAGCCCGCCCGCCGCTCGATCGCGCCGGTGAACGCGCCCTTTTCGTGTCCGAAGATTTCGCTTTCGATCAGCGTCTCCGGGATTGCCGCGCAGTTGACGGCCACAAAGGGTTTGGCGCGTCGGGGGCTCAGATCGTGCAGAGTCCGCGCCACCAGCTCCTTGCCGGTCCCGCTTTCGCCGGTGATCAGCACCGAGACATTGCTGGCTGCTACCCGCTCAATCAGCGCAAAAATCTCCTGCATTTTCTTCGAGGCGCCGACCAGCGATCCAAGGACGCCGGCCTCCCGCAGCTTGCGCCGCGTCACTTCCAGCTCGCGCTCGGTCTCCCGCTGTCGGCTGGCGTTGGTGAGAATCGCCCGCAAACGCGCCGGATCCACAGGCTTCTGAATAAAGTCGTAGGCGCCGTTCTTCATGGCCTCGACCGCGGCCTCGATCGAGCCCTGCGCGGTAAGCATCACCACAGCTATGTTTTCGCTGGCTTCGCCCAGGCGGGCCAGCAGTTGCAGCCCGTCCATGCGCGGCATCTTCAGGTCGGAAACCACGATCCCCGGCTGCCACGCGCTGATCTTCTCCAGCGCCTCCAGGCCGTCACGGGCGGTTTCTGTGCGATACCCCCAACCTGAAACAAGTTCGGCGAGACCGGACAACGCGTGCGGCTCGTCTTCGACGATGAGGACCTTTTCCTGACTTGCCATAGGAGCGACTTACCAATTGGGGGGATCAGCGTTTGTTGTATCACCTTTGAGGGACGCCGAACAGAACCGGCCTATGGGGACCAGCGGACGCCGGCTACCGGCTTGTGATCTCCTCCCGTAAACGCCTCTTTCTGCATGGATTCCCGGCCCATTGCCGGATGCCGGCTGGCGCAATTGGTGGTCCGGGCTCTGAGCTCTTTATGG
>JBAUZR010000739.1:0-2842 GCA_049585375.1 Acidobacteriaceae bacterium | reverse complement strand
GCCGGTCTTTAGGCAGTTTGGATCCTATTTCGCCACCAGCACGGTAGAATTGCACGGCCATGAGCCTGAAGAAAACTGCGTCGATCCCGCTGGCGGTCGTGGCTCTGTGCCTGATGGGCTTCGGTGTCGCGTCGGTCGTCAGGAGAACCATCCGACGGAAGCACCAAGCCCTGTACGCGTCGATTCTTGGGGAGTATTCGGCAGAACTGAAGACGGGAACGCCACGGAAGGACGTGGAACAGTTGCTCAACTCAAAAGGCCAACCATTTCAGCGAACGTGTTGTTTGCTCAAGGGAAATCGCAGTGCGTTCGAAGATTTGGTGAAGATCGGGTCTGAGCCAGCGCCGTGGTACTGCAGCGAGAACAATGTTTACCTCGTATTCGAGTTCTATTCACCAACACATGATGGAATGCCAAGCGCACAACCATCGGACTCCCTGAAGCGAATAGCCGTCTCACCCTGGCTACAGGGATGTCTCTAAGAACCCTCGAAATGTCTGCGCGGTCGGCAACCGGGGTGTGACCTTACCCTTCGTCAGCGATCGCCTCTGAAGTCAAAATAAGCCAAATTCATGTTGCCTCCGGTCAGGATGTGGACGGTGAGAACACTCCTCCCCTTGCTGAGACGAACCTTGAACAGTTGCGTGGCCAGGTCCCAGTGGTGCCATTGACGCCAGGCGACGGGGTCGGAGGGATTATATGTCGAGACGATTTGCAGAGGCCCTGTGGCGTCCTTTCCATTCAGATCGACTGATATGGTTCCGCCGCGATTCGATGTGTAAAGAAGATCTGCAGCGTAGGTTCCCGCGTGCGCCACGTTGACCGTTATGCTGAACCACTCGCCAGGCTCGGTCCAGCCAACATAGAGCAAGTCTGGCGGGGGAACCATCTTGTCGAACGGATTGTCGTCAATGGGAACGGGCTTACGGTTGAACTTCGTGTAGGAGGTGTCTACCCCTTCGTGGATACGAAATTCGTTGAGATAGGTCCCATCGGCTGGGTTCAACTCTCCACTGCCGTGATTCTGAGGGTCGGTATCGTGATATGCCACTCCTTCGCCGCCCAGATCATAGTAGGCGCATAATACCCGTCCAGGGATCTTCTGCGGGCCGCCCTGGTAGCGGCTATCGTGGAAAGCGACGCCCTTATACTGGCTCAGGAACGACTGGGAAAACGCAGTTGACGGCAGCATCGATGCGGCCAACAAACAGATTGACCATTTCCTCCGGCTCATCTCTAACTCCTCGCAGTGCTGGTCAGCTGACCTGAAATAGTTCGATCCCATGCGCTTTGCCGAGATTGCGCGAATACTTTTTTTCAATCCCATTGTTCCAGTGCTCAAATACCCCGAGGCTGCGGCAACGGACGCCGTCGCGTTCGGGATCATAGAACGTTTTGGAGGGTGGGTCGTTCGCCAGAGCGGCTTCGCGCAGGTAATTGTCGGCATTCGCGATATCCACGAGATGAGGCCATTCCGATGTCAGAAAGTCGAAGCCGACCGAATCGACCGCCACAGGGTCCAGCGACATGAAGATGCTGCTCGGCCAGGCATCGTTGAAGGGGGGCATTTTCCATTTGAGTCGCGGAGGGCCATCCGCATTGTCGCTTCCATAGAGCCCGTCGATCACAAAGAGGATGGTCTTCTGCCCAAGGTCTTTGTGACCCAGGAAATCCACGAATGCGGAGTAACTGGGAGAACCGTCCCGATCGTGCGGAAAGCCATCGTGCGCGTTCTTGCGCCAGTCGGTATAAATGCTCGTCGCACCGAACAGATTCTTTGCACAAAGCGTGACCCCTGAACTCACATGCCCTTTCAACAAGGCCGCATCGATGAGGTAGGTGGCATCGACGACCGTGGTATCGAGCCCTTTGGCGTTGCGGGTTTGAATGGAGAAAGGGATCGCGTTGGGCTTGAATTCGGCCTTCATTCGCCCATCGCCGCCGATATGGTCGACGAACGCAACTCCAGGAAATTCACCGTGAATCTTGTCGTAAAGGTTGCTCGGAATGAACCGGCTGGAATCGAAAACGGTGATTGACGATTGCGGCACTTTTCCTGGACCGGTCAACTGCCGGACGAGCGACAGGAGCAATTGGGGCGAAGAGTTGAGGCGTTCAATCGTGCCATGGTCCACTGTGTTATTGAGATTCGCCTTGATGGCGAGCTTTTCGCCGGCTCTGTATCCGGCATTTCCGCGACCATGAGTACGGTTGAAATAGCGAAAGACAGCGTTCCATGCCTGGGCATCGGTTCTTTGGCTGGTAAGACCGCGGATGGAATGGGAGATCATGCCGTCAATCGCAGACTGGTTGTTATTGGTGTCTGCCCACCAGGAACCTTGTCCGTCCCAGGTCACGGCTGCCCGATCGTGCGCCCACGTGACCCGGCCGGGAATCACACCTCGGGGCACGCCTAATGGCGAAAGCGCAGACTCAAGAAAGGAGGACGGCATGCTGGCGGCTGCTGCTATCGAGAGGGCGAATTGTCGGCGCGTCATTTCCATTTTGTGGCAGTCCTCCAGGCAGGGTTTCCTGTGGTTACTCCGATCGAAAACGCTGAGGCATTGGTCTGCCCCATTCACTACATACCATAGAGGATCGTCTGCGCCGACGCATTGTCGCCAGGAGAGCGAATTCGCTTTCCAGTGTTGTGAGTGCCGGCGCTAAGCGGATGCCGCTCCAACTGACGCCAGGAGGCCGGATCGTCGGCAATCCGGACATTTCGGGCGTTTGGAAACCCGGTAACGCCTGAGACTCTCTTCGGGGCTGGGCCGCTGATTGCCTCCGCGCCAGGAGCGGTTTTGGTTTGTGCAGCGCCTTTCGCTGCGGGGTCCCTCTACTC
>JBAUZR010000738.1:0-11584 GCA_049585375.1 Acidobacteriaceae bacterium | reverse complement strand
CACAAAATCAAGACCCCCGACTTCGCCGTCTCCTACAAAGGCCGCACCGATCACTCCCACGACATCGAGTTTCCCCTCATCGTCAAACCCGTCTCCGAAGACGGATCCATCGGCATCGACGCCGGCTCCCTGGTCGACAGCGTCAAAGAGCTGATGGAGCGCATCCACTACATCCACGAGGAATTCGACAGCCCCGCGCTCATTGAGGAGTACATCGAGGGCCGCGAAATCTACGCCTCCATCCTCGGCAACGAGAACGCCGAGGTCCTTCCGCTCGTCGAGCTCGACCTCAGCAAGCTGCCCCGCGGAACCCCGCGCATTGCCGGCCAGGATGTGAAGTTCGATCACGAAACCGAGGCCTATAAAGTGACCAAGTCCGCGCCGGCTGAGGACATCGACGAGGAATTAACGAAAAAGCTGAAAGACACCGCGCTCGCCGCCTATCGCGCTCTCAAGCTGCGCGACTACGGCCGCGTGGATATGCGTCTGACCAAAAAAGGCGAAGTGTACGTCATCGAAGCGAACCCCAATCCATGGCTCGCCAGCGCAGCAGAATTCACCATGGCCGCCAAAAAAGCCGGCTACTCCTACACCGACATGATTCGCAAAGTAGTGGAACTCGCCCTCGCCCGCTCGCTGTAGATTAGCGGGCGCTACAACATCGCGTGGGGTTGGGGAACTCAATCGAGCGAGTCCTCCCTGTACGCTATCCGCTAAACGCTATTCGCTGGCCAGTCACGCTAAGATCGGCACTCCCGCAAACTCCGTCTGGATCCGCTGCTTCCACTCCCGCGGACCCGTCTCGTGCACGGAAGTCCCTTGCGCATCCACGGCTACCGTCACCGGCATGTCCTCGACCGTGAACTCGTAGATCGCCTCCATGCCCAGGTCCTCGAACGCCACCACCTTTGCCGCGCGAATCGCCTTCGACACCAGATAAGCCGCGCCGCCCACCGCCATCAGATACACGGCGTGGTTGTCGCGGATCGCCTCCACTGCCGCCGGCCCGCGCTCCGCTTTTCCCACCATCCCCAGCAGACCAGTCTGCTCCAGCATCTGCCGCGTGAACTTGTCCATGCGCGTGGCCGTCGTCGGCCCTGCCGGACCCATCACTTCCTCCCGCACCGGATCCACCGGCCCCACGTAATAGATGAACCGGTTTGTGAAATCCACCGGCAGCTTCTCCCCGCGATTCAGCATGTCGGTCATCCGCTTGTGCGCCGCATCGCGCCCAGTCAGCAGCTTCCCGCGCAGCAGCACCACCTCGCCCGGCTTCCACGTCGCCACTTCCGCCCGCGTCACCGTGTCCAGATTGACCCTCCGCGCACTCGACACGTCGTACGTCAGCGTCGGCCAGTCTTCCAGCGAGGGAGGCTTCAGCGCCACCGGCCCACTCCCGTCCAGCACAAAGTGCGCATGCCGCGTCGCCGCGCAGTTGGGAATCATCGCCACCGGCAAATTCGCCGCGTGCGTCGGATAATCCCGGATCTTCACATCCAGCACCGTCGTCAGCCCGCCCAGCCCCTGCGCGCCAATGCCCAGCTGGTTCACTTTCTCGTAGATCTCCACTCGCAGCTCTTCCAGCCGGTTCTTCGGCCCCCGGTCGAGCAGCTCGCGCATGTCGATTGGATCCATCAGCGATTCCTTGGCCAGCAGCATCGCCTTCTCCGCCGTCCCGCCAATCCCAATCCCCAGCATCCCCGGCGGACACCACCCCGCCCCCATCGTCGGCACCGTCTTCAGCACCCACTCCACAACCGAGTCCGACGGATTCAGCATGGCGAACTTCGACTTCGCCTCGCTGCCTCCGCCTTTCGCCGCGACCGTCACATCGACGTTCCCGCCCTTCACCATCTCAACGCTGACCACCGCCGGCGTATTGTCCTTCGTGTTCTTTCGAGCCCCCGCCGGATCGGCCAGGATCGACGCCCGCAGCGTGTTGTCAGGATCGAGATAGGCGCGCCGCACTCCCGCATCCACCATCTCCTGCACGGTCATCTGCGCGTCCCACCGCACATCCATCCCGATCTTCAGAAAAACGGTCACGATCCCCGTATCCTGGCAAATCGGCCGATGCCCCTCCGCACACATCCGCGAGTTCACCAGAATCTGCGCCATCGCGTCCTTCGCGGCCGGCGACGCCTCCCGCTCATACGCCCGAGCCAGGCTGGTGATGTAATCCACCGGATGGTAGTAGCTGATGTACTGCAGCCCATCCGCCACGCTCTGAATCAAATCTTCCTGCGCAATCGTCGCCATGTGAATGTCCTTATCTCAAGGGTATCTGACCGAACGCATCAGAGCCCTGTTCCCGCAACGCCGTCCGATGACTTCCGTTCTCGCCGCAAAGCTTTCTCCGGGTGGCCCATTCAAGCCCTCCTTGGGCTTGAGGGGGGTTGGTATTACTTTTGCTAAAATGTAAGGAGAGGTAAACAACCGTGGAATCCGCCCTCACCAGCAAAGGTCAGGTCACCATTCCCAAAGAAGCTCGCGAGCATCTGGGCCTCAAGCCCGGCGACCGCGTCAAGTTCTTCATTCAGCCCGACGGGCGCGTGGTCATTCTGCCCAAAATCCATGTCTCGGCCCTTCGCGGAATCCTTCGCACGAAAAAGCGGGCTTCGCTGGCCGACATGGATGCCGCAATCGAAAAGGGCGTTCTTGACGACTGGAAGCGCGGCAATAAGCGGTGATCGGCCTCGACACCAACATACTCGTCCGTTACATCACACAGGATGATGCGGCTCAGGCAGCGACCGCAGCCGCAATCCTTGAGCACCGCCTTACGCCCGAGGAACCTGGCTTCGTCAGCCTCGCCGTCACAATGGAGCTTTTCTGGGTCCTGCGAAGCTTCTATGGATTCGCGGACGATCAGATCGCTGCCGCAATCCAGCAACTGCTCCAGGTGCCAGCCCTGCGGATTCAGAACGAGCGCGAAGTCTTTGCCGCTCTGTACGCGTTCGAATCCGGCGCCGCTTCCTTTTCCGACGCCCTCATCGGCACCCTCGGCTGTTGGGCCGGCTGCTCCACCACCCTCACCTTCGACCGCAAAGCAGCCCGGCTGCAGAATTTCGAACTGGCCTGAGCCGCCCGCCCCCACCCACCTCTCCCTCCGCCCATCGTCTAATCTAAGGAACATGCCCGATTCCCCGCGCGCAGCCAGCCCCACCGACTCCTTCGACGTCCTCGTCATCGGCGCCGGACCCACCGGCATGGCCTGCGCCATCGACGCCCAGCGCGCCGGCTTCCGCACCGTCCTCATTGACAAGGGTTGCCTCTGCAACTCCCTCTTCCATTACCCCTCGCACATGACGTTCTTCACCACCTCTGAGCTGCTGGAGATCGGCGACATCCCCTTCCCCTCGCCCAACGCCAAGCCCTCCCGCAACGAGGCCCTCGAGTACTACCGCAAGGTCGCCATGTTTTATAAGCTCGATATCCGCCAGTACCAGCGCGTCGAGCAGGTCACCGGCCACGATCTCGATTTCCGCGTCCACGCCCGTGACGAGTTCGGCCGCGAAACCGTCTTTGCCGCCCGCAAGCTCGTCGTCGCCACCGGTTACTACGACCTCCCCAACCTCATGAACATCCCCGGCGAGGACCTTCCCAAAGTCCGCCACTACTACAACGATCCCCATCCTTATTACGGACTCGACGTCCTCGTCATCGGTGGCAAGAACTCCGCCGCCATCGCCGCCCTCGAGCTCTGGCGTCACGGCGCCCGCGTCACCCTCGTCCACCGCGGCCCCTCCATGCACCGCCATGTCAAGTACTGGATCCTGCCCGACATTGAGAACCGCATCAAAAACGGCGAGATCGCGGCGTACTTCAACACCTCCGTCACCCGCATCGACCCGGACTCCGTCACCCTCGAAACCCCGCAGGGCACCCGCGTCCTCGCCAACGACGCCGTCCTCGCCCTGACCGGCTACCGACCCGACTTCGAATTTCTCGAATCCCTCGGCGTCCGCATCGAAGGCGAATACCGCTGCCCCGCCTGCGATCCGGCCTCGCTCGAGAGCAACGTCCCTGGCATCTACCTCGCCGGCGTCATCATCGCCGGCGATCGCACCAACGAAATTTTTATTGAGAACGGCCGCTTCCACGGCCGCCAGATCGCCAAAGACCTGAAACTGAAACTGCAGAGCCCTGCCGGCACACTGGCAGGCATTCAGGCCGAATAAGTCGCACCAGACCCGGACCTCGGTTCATAGACAACCGCGTACACGTTTTTTAGGCTGTTTTTGGTCGTCTTTCCTCCTTTTGACCGGACGATTTGAGAGATATGCCGTTCTTCCCTCCACGCACGATCCGCGGCCAGTTCATGGCCGCCCTGGTCCTCTTCGAAATCATCGTCGTCAGCATTTTTACCGTCCTGCTCGTCCATCAGCAGAACAGCGAGCTGAACCAGCGCCTGCGCCGCCGCCTCGAGAGCCAGGCCTTCATGGTCGCCGCCGAAGGCTCCCTTGCCGCCGACAGCCATCAGCCCAACGCCCTGAACAGTGTGGTCCAGAGCGCTGCCCAGGCCCCCAGCGTCAACGCCGCCCAGATCACCGATCTCCAGGGACGCACCATCGCCAGCACCGACCCCACCGTCCTCGGCAAACTCGTCCTCTCCGACAAGGAAAAGACCTACCTCCGCCAGCTCAATCGCCCCATCATCTTTGCCACATCGTCCAAACTGTGGGAGGCCGTCGCTCCCATCCGCCAGGGCGGCCAGGTGCGTCTCCTCGTGTGGATCTACCCCAACTCCAGCCAGGATGAGCAGGATCTCCGCTCCCTCGTCCGCATCACCGTCCTCTGGGCCCTCTTCGTCCTCGCCGCCTGCACCATCATCGCCGCCCTCCTCGCCCAGTCCACCTCCCGCCAGCTCGAGCTGCTCATCCGCACCGCCGGTCGCCTCGGCCAGAATCCGGAAGACACCGCCGGCTTCCCCCTGCCCGTCACCTCCGGCAACGAGGTCGCCGACCTCACCGAAGCCTTCAACCGCATGGTCGCCTCCATTCAGGAACAGCGCGCCGGCCTCGACGAAACCCTCGCCCTCCTCGACTCCATGCTCGCGAATGCCCCCATCGGCTTCGCCTTTTTCGACCGCAAATACCGCTTCGTTCGCGTCAACCAGTTCCTCGCCGAGATGAACGGCTACTCCTTCGCCCTCCACATCGGACGTACCGTCGCCGGCATTCTCCCGGCCGCCGCAGCCGCCCGTCTCGAGCACTGCATCGAATCCGTCTTCGCCACTGGCGACCCAGTCCGCGATCTCGAACTCGCCTGGGAAACCGAGCCCGGCCGCCTCCGCAGCTGGCTCGTTCACCTCTATCCCGTCCACACCGATCCCGGCACCACCCGCTGGGTCGGCGCCATCCTCGTCGACACCACCGAGCAGCGCCGCGCCGAAGAAGCCCTCCGCCGCACCGAGAAACTCGCGGCCGCCGGCCGCCTCGCTGCCTCCATCGCCCACGAAATCAACAACCCTCTCGAATCGGTCATGAACCTCCTCTTCCTCATTCGTCAGGAAGACCTGGCCCCCGAACCCGCCCGCTTCGCCGAGCTCGCCCAGCAGGAGGTCACCCGCGTCGCGGAAATCACCCAGCAGACCCTCCGCTTCTACCGCCAGTCGACCCTCCCCGCCGAAGCCAATGTCGGCGAGCTCCTTGACTCCGTCCTTACCCTCCATACCGGCCGCATCCAGTCTCTCCAGGTCGACGTCCGCCGCAGCTACGCCGCCGAACTCCCGCTCTTCTGCCTCGCCGGCGAACTCCGCCAGGTCTTCGCCAACCTCATTGGCAACGCCCTCGATGCCATGACCCCTGCCGGCGGCCGCCTCATCGTCCGCGCCCGCCGCACCACCCGTCGCGGAGCCCCTGGCGTCCGTGTCACCGTCGCCGACACCGGCTCCGGCATTACCCCCGATGCCCTCCGCCACATCTTCGAGCCCTTCTTCACCACCAAGGAATCCACCGGCACCGGACTCGGCCTCTGGGTCAGCGACCAGATCATCCGCAAGCACCACGCCGCCGCGCATGTCCGCAGCTGCGCCGACGGCTCCCGCACCGGTACCGTCTTCACCATCTTCTTCCCTGCTGACGGACTCCAGCGCGAACCCGTCCCCGCCGATGCCGCTCCCCAAAGCACCGAACCCGAATCCGTCGCTTGAACCAATGTCATCCCGAGCCAATGTCATCCCGAGACTGGAAACTGGGACTGACAACTGGGGACTGGCAACTGGGGACTGACACCCGCCTCCTGGCTCCCGGCTATTCCCTGTACCCTGTACCCTGTCTCTTTTCCGGAGGATCCACCTGATGCTCGCACGCTCCCGCCTGTCCTTCACCTTCACCCTCGCCCTCTGCATATCCCTGCCTCTCGCCGCCCCCGCGCAGAAAAAGCACAAGCCCGCGCCCACCGCGGCCGCCACTGCCCCCGCCTCCACCGATCCCGACCAGGGACCCTGGTCTGAGCCCCAGCCCGCCGTCGAAAAGCTCGACCTCACCATGTACAACCGCATCCGCGACGAGGGCTTGCAGCACTCCCGCATCATGGAGTACGCCTCCGCCCTCACCGACGACATCGGTCCCCGCCTCACCGGCTCACCCAACCTGGCCAAAGCCAATGCCTGGACACGCGATCAGCTCACCGCCATGGGCTGCGTCAACGCTCACCTTGATGACTGGGGCGACTTCGGCATGGGCTGGCAGCAACTCAACACCTGGGTCCGCATGACCTCGCCCGACACCGCCGTATTTATCGCTCAGGCGGCTCCATGGTCCCCCGCCACCGCTGGCCCCGTCACCGGCCAGGCCGTCTACGTCGACATCCAGGACGAGAAGGACTTTGATAAATACCGCGGCAAGCTCGACGGCAAAATCGTCCTCCTCGGCAAAATGCGGCCCGTCCCTCCCGTCGATCAGCCTCTCTTCACCCGCTATACCGACGAGCAGCTCAAAGATCTGGCCCAATATCCGGTGACGGATCGCGAGGGCTTCACAGCGGAGCGGATACGTGCCTTTCTCCAGCGCATGGCCCTCGTCGGCAAGATCTCCGACTTCCTAGCCAGCGAGAAGGTCGCCGCCATCATCATGCCCAGCCGCGATGGAGGCGACGGTGGCGGATCCGGGGGCACCTTCTTCGACGACGGCCCGACGTTCACCGCTTACATGCCCGACCACAAAATGAAGGTCCCCATCGTCGTCATGGCCATTGAGAACTATGGCCGCATGGATCGCCTGCTCGAAGCCCACGTGCCCGTTACCGTTCAGATGGACGTTGAAACCAAATTCACCGGCGACGACCAGCACGGCTATGACACCGTCGCCGAAATCCCCGGCACCGACCCCAATCTGAAAGACCAGGTCGTCATGGTCGGCGGTCACCTCGACAGCTGGATCGCCGGCACCGGCGCCACCGATAACGGCGCGGGCACCCTGGTCGCCATGGAGGTCATGCGCATCCTCACCGCCCTCCACGTCCAGCCTCGCCGCACCATTCGTATCGCTCTCTGGACCGGCGAAGAACAAGGCCTCCTGGGCTCAGTCGGCTACGTCAAGGAGCACTTCGGCTCCGCGCCTCTCTCCACCGCGCCTGACCAACTCGCCCTGCCCGCATTCATACGGCGCCCCGTTGGCGCGCTCCAGCTCAAACCCGAGCAGCGCCTCATCTCCGCCTACTTCAACCTTGATAACGGATCAGGCAAAATCCGCGGCATCTACACCCAGGGCAACGCCGCCGTTGCCCCCATCTTCGCCCAGTGGATCAAGCCCCTCCACGATCTCGGCGTCACCACCATCACCATGCGCAATACCGGCGGCACCGATCACCTCTCCTTCGACGCCGTCGGTATCCCCGGCTTCCAGTTCATCCAGGACCCACTCGATTACGAAACCCGTACCCACCACTCCAACATGGACGTTTACGAGGAGCTCCAGCCCGCCGACCTTAAGCAGGCCGCCGTCGTGGAAGCCATCTTCGTCTACAACGCCGCCATGCGCGACCAGATGATGCCCCGCAAACCCCTGCCCCACCCCGAGCTCCACGACCAGCAAACAGCCCCGATCAAAAACCTCTACCCCGACGCCGCCCCCGAGTCAACCACGAACCAATAACTGTCATCCCGAGCGGAGCGCCGCCACCAGACCTTCCAGCGGTGCTCCGCAGCATCCCGGCGCGGAGTCGAATGGACCCCCGTAGCGAAACGAGCAGCGTGCGCCATCGCTGCTTTGCGCGCGGAGGGAATCGGTCGCGAAGCGGCCGAAAGAGATCTGGAGCGTTGTGTCCCTGGGCGACAAGCCCTGTTTCGCCTTTTCGCAACCTGGACCGACTTCGATGGGTTTCTGGAATCCAAACTCCGCCCTCACCCCCGCACAAACGCCAGCAGATCCCGATTGATCTCCTCCGCGTGAATGATCGGCATTCCATGCGGATAGCCCCTGTACACCTTCAGCTGCGCCCCCTTCACAATCTTCGCGGTCAGCAATCCCGAATCCGCGATCGGCACAATCTGGTCATCGTCGCCGTGCATCACCAGCGTCGGCACGTCCATCTTCTTCAGGTCCTCGTTGAAATCCGTCTCTGAAAAAGCCTTCACGCAGTCGTACTGCCCCTTGATCCCGCCCGACATCCCCTGCAGCCAGAAGTTCTCCCGCACCCCCTCCGACACCTGCGCCCCCGGCCGGTTGTACCCGAAGAATGGCGTCGTCAGGTCCTTGTAGAACTGCGACCGGTTCCCCGCCACCCCCGCGCGGATCCCGTCGAATACCTCCAGCGGCAGCCCACCTGGATTCTTCTCCGACTTCACCATCACCGGTGGAACCGCGCCGATCAGCACTGCCTTCGCTACCCGCTTCGACCCATGGCGCCCCACATACCGGGCCACTTCGCCGCCGCCGGTCGAGTGCCCCACCATCACCGCATCCTTCAGGTCAAGATGCTCGAACAGCTCAGCCAGATCATCGGCATACGTATCCATGTCATTGCCGTCCCACGTTTGCGACGAGCGCCCGTGGCTGCGCCGATCATGCGCGATCACGCGATAACCCTGCTGACCCAGAAAAAGCATCTGTGCGTCCCACGCATCGGCGTTCAGCGGCCACCCATGCGAAAACGTGATCGGTTGGCCGTTGCCCCAGTCCTTGTAGTACAGGCTGGTGCCGTCCTTCAAAGTCAGTGTGGGCATTTGCATTCTCCTTCGGAAAGTTTCAAGTCGAGAACCAACAGACTACGCCGATCTATAGCCAGCGAAGGTTGACGAACATTAAAGATTGATCACCGTCGAAATCGATGCACAACGCATCTGTGGCCTGTGCCCTGAACTCTAACCCCACAACTCCCCCTGCACCGCTCCCACCACCTCCGCTGCCTTCCCCACCCTCTCCTCAAACCTCGGCTCCAGCCCATGCTTCTTCACCACCGCCTTCACGAGCGCCGACACCCTTTCCCGATACGCCTTCGACACAAACGCCCGATCCCCATACCGCGCCGCATACATCGGCTCCAGCGCCGGAAAATGCTCCCGCACAAACCGCAGAAACACCCCCTTCGAGCAAGGCTTCAGAAACAGCGGCTGCGACGCGAAAAAGCTCGCCCCCGCCTTCTTCGCCCGCCGCGCCATCGCCTCCAGAGCCCGCGGCGTATCCGTGATCCCCGGCATCAGAGGCGAGCACAGAATCCCTACCCGCAGCCCCGCCGCCCGCAGCCGTTCCACCGTCTGAAACCGCAGCTCAGGCCGCGGCGCCCGCGGCTCAAGAATCCGCGCCAGACCCGCATCCGGCGTCGTGATCGTCAGACACACACTCAGCCGGTTCCGCTCCGCAATCCGCACCAGCAAATCCACATCCCTCTCAATCAGCGTCGACTTGGTCACAATCCCCAGCGTCAGCCCCGACCGCTCGGCCAGCACCTCCAGCAAGCTCCGCGTCACCTTCGCCGTCCGCTCCACCGGCTGGTAAGGATCGGTCGCCGTCCCCAACCCTATGTACTCTCCCGGACGCACCTGCCTCAACTCCTGCCGCAGAAGCCACGCCGCATGCTGCTTGATGTAGATTTCCCGCTCGAAAAGCTCAAAAGCATCGGCCCCAGCCCCGGCCTCCTGTCTCCCGGCTCCAGGATCCCAGATCCCAGCCGCCTTCTCCGGATGAATGAACTCATGCGTGTACCGCGCATAGCAGTACCGGCAACCAAACTCGCACCCCCGGTAAGGATTGATCGTCCAGGTCATCCACGGCATGCGTTTTGAGTCCGTTCGGTTCAGCAGCGACCGCGGCGCCATCGTCCGAAATACGACCAGCTTCCGCTCGCCCGCGGCCTGGCCCTCCGCCGCCAGCCGCGCAATCCCCACCGGCCCCTGCCCAACGATGGGAAACAAAGTCGGACGCTCGGTCCTTGTCTCAACCTCCGCCAGCGCAGCCGAAACTCCCGCCGCCCCAGCTCGCCCGGCACCGCCCGCAGCCACAACGGACGATGCCGGCTTCTTCCATAGATTCGCCTTTTGTTCGCCCATGCGGAGAAACTACGCCCACCTTCATCTCCCCGTCAAGCGCCGCCGCCTTTTTCCTCTCAAAGCCATCCTATAAATCAGGTCTCGCACAGAAGCTTGGCTACGAGCCCCGGGCCCCTGGCCCCCGGCTCCCGCCTGCTCGATTCCCTGTAACCTGAAACCTGCACCCTGAACCCTGAGGTATCCCCATGCCCGACTTCAAAGGCGCCGCCGTCACCTGGCTCGGACACGCCACCGTCCTCATCCAAACCGCGAAGGGAACCACGATCCTCATCGATCCCTTTATCGAACACAACCCTAAATACCCCAAAGGTTTCAAGCTCCCCGAGAAGATCGACCTCCTCCTCCTCACCCACGGCCACATGGACCACATCGCCGACGCCGTCCCCGTCGCCAAAAAGCACGGCCCCGCCGTCATCGGCATGGTCGAGCTCCTCGACTGGCTCCAGTCCAAAGGCGTTTCCCAGGATCGCGCCATCGGCATGAACGTCGGCGGCTCCCATCGCCACGCGGACGTCACCGTCACCCTCACTGAAGCCCGCCACTCCTCCGGCATCACCGACGGCGACAAAATCGTCTATGGAGGCAATCCCGCCGGCTTTGTCATCGCCATCGACAACGGACCCGTCCTCTACCATGCCGGCGATACCGGCGTGTTCTCCGACATGCAGCTCATCCGCGACCTGCATCACCCGCAGATTGCCATGCTCCCCATCGGCGACCACTACACCATGGGGCCCAAAGGCGCCGCCGTCGCCGCAAAATTCCTGGGCGCGAAAACCATCCTCCCCATCCACTTCGGAACCTTCCCCGCCCTCACCGGCAATCCCGCCGCCCTTGAGAAAGAACTCACCGGCACCGGCGTCGAAGTCATCCATACCGACCCCGGCCAAACTCTCCGCTAGCGCCGCAAACAAAAATCCCATGCCCCCTCGGGAAGCATGGGATTTTCATTCCTGGACGCTAAACGCTATACGCTATCCGCTGCGTAAGCCGCGACCCGGTCGCGGCTTACGCCGTCGCCACTTCCTCAATCAGCTCATCCGCATAGTGCTCGCGGTTCTCCGGCACAATCAGCACCGGACACCGTACCTC
>JBAUZR010000737.1:0-19051 GCA_049585375.1 Acidobacteriaceae bacterium | reverse complement strand
CTACCTCTCTGACCGCCTCGCCGACCTGCTCCCGCCACGCGCAGCGCCGGGTGAGCCGCTCAGTCCACGGGAAGATGCCATCCTTGCCGAACTCGCGCGCGGCGGCGCCCTCTTCTTCACTCAGCTGCACGAAGCCATCGGTAACGGCTATCCCGGGGAAACTGTGGACGCTCTCTGGTCGCTGGTCTGGCGCGGACTTGTCACCAACGACACGCTGCACGCCCTCCGCGCCTGGATCGCCAAACCAGCATCTCCCCGATCCTCGAAGCGCGTGCACAATCAGCAGGCCTTCCGCTCGCGCCGTACCACGCCCGCCAGCGCCCAGGGTCGCTGGACGCTGCTCCCTATGCCTCCACGCATGACACCGGGCGATCAAACCGCCTGGTCCCACGCCATCGCCCAACAGCTCCTCCACCGCTACGGCATCGTCACTCGCGAAACCGTCGCTCAGGAGAATCTTCCCGGCGGCTTCAGCGCGGTCTATGACGTGCTCAAGGCTCTCGAAGCGCAGGGTCGCGTCCGCCGTGGCTACTTCATCGCCGGGCTCGGCGGCGCCCAGTTCGCCCAGGCCGCCGCCGTCGATTTGCTGCGTTCCCTCCGCAGTGCCAACCCCGAGAAGCCTGAAGTCATCGCGCTCGCCGCCAACGATCCCGCCAACCCCTGGGGTAGTATTCTGCGCTGGCCCGAGACAGAAGACCCCAACACCTCTCTCACCCGCAGCGTCGGCGCTACGGTCATCCTGCGCAACGGAGACCTTCTGGCCTATTTGCGACGGAATAACCCAGCCATCCAGGTCTTTCTGCCCGCCGACGAGCCGGACCGCTCCGCCGCCGCGCGCGATCTCGCCGCCTTCCTTTTCCAAATGGCTCAGGAGCTGTTACAGAATCCGGAAACCCGCCACCACGGCGGACTGCTCATCGACACCATCGGCAGCCAGCCCGCCTATCAGCACTTCCTCGCCCGTTTGCTCGAAGAGGCAGGCTTCCACGCCTCGCCGCGCGGCTATCAGGTGCGCTATATTCCGGTTGGAACGTAGGCAGGTCCACAGTGCGCGAAGCGCGTTCGCCCGGACGGCCAGCCCTCTAGTGGATGGTCTTCATCCGCCTCTGCAGATAATCCATCAGCAGATACTCGCCCAGCGTCTCGGGCGTCGTGAAGTACGCTTTGCCCTTGCACATCTGCGTCACCTTCTGGACAAACTGCACCAGCCCGAAGTCCGACGCCAGCATAAATGTGTTGATCATGATGTTCTGCCGCTTGCACCGCGACACTTCCTCCAGCGTCTCGCTCACGACCAGCGGATCCAGCCCGAAGGCGTTCTTGTAGATCCGCCCGTCCGGCAGGGTCAGCGCCGACGGCTTCCCATCCGTGATCATCACGATCTGCTTCATATCCTTGCGCTGGCGTGACAGAATCCGCTGCGATAGGCGCAGGCCCTCGCGGGTGTTCGTGTAATACGGCCCCACCTTCACCCGCGCCAGCTGCGACACCGGAAGCTCCTCTGCCGAATCGTGAAACAGCACCAGCGACAGCGTGTCGCCCGGATATTGCGTCCGGATCAGATGCGCCATCGCCATCGCCACTTTCTTGGCTGGGGTAAACCGATCCTCGCCATACAGGATCATCGAATGCGAGCAGTCCAGCATCACCACCGTCGCGCAAGAGCTCTGATACTCGCTTTGGTGCACCTGCAGATCGCTGTACTCGATGTTCAGCGGCAGCGTCAGCCCCTCTCGCGCAATGGCCGACTTCAGCGTCGCCGGCGCATCCAGGTTCAGTGTGTCTCCAAACTGATATGGCTGCGAACCGCCGCTCGTCTCGACCCCTGTCGCCCAGTGCCGCGTATCGTGCCGGCCAAAATTCGACTTGCCCAGCGACCCCAGCAGATCCCGCAGTGTCTTGTAACCCAGGAAATCCAGGCTCTTGTCCGTCACCTCAAAGCGCGCCTCGGTTTGCGGACCGCCCAACTGTCCTGCCGCCTGCGACACCTGCCCTGACTGCTGCGAGCTTTCGGTGGAGATGTAGTTCTCGCGCTCCATCCGTTCGATGAGCTTGTCGATCAGCTCGTCCATCCGCCCTTCGGCGGCCATCTGGTCGATCTTCTGCTGCAACTGTTCGTCGAACGCATCGCCCTGCTCCAGCGCCTGCCGCAGCGCCTCGCGCAGATCATCGAGCGTCTGGTCGAGGTCCTGAAATTCCGCCCACGGATTTTGAAATCCCGAGTCCAGCAGATAATCCGACAGCGCCTTGAGCAAGTCCTCCATGCTCACTTCGCCCGCCAGATCCCCCGTGAACTTCGTGTACCGAACGCTTTTCATCGCTGTTCCTGAATGCTGACCGCTGTACTCTGAACGCTAATTAAAGCTTCCCCTCCGGCTCCTTCTCGTCTGCCATTGCTCAAAGTCTCGCTCCGGATCCACCCGCTCCATTCGCTCCGGCTTCTCCGTCCCGCGCCGCTGCGCTGAGAAACTCCGCTCCTCGTTCCGGCTGATGCGCCGATGCGCGCACATTCCCTCCAGCAGGAACTCGGCCGCCGCCGTCACCACTTCGGGCGCATCGCTGCTCTTCACTCCCAGCGGCGCCAGTTTGTCGAGCAGTCCCTGGATCTGCTTCAGCTCCGCCACCGTCGCCTTCGCCGGCTGCTCGTCGGAGATCTTCACCGTCCCACCCAGATTGAACCACTGCTCGATCTGCTGCGTGTTCACGTCGCTGAAATACTGATCAAAGACCTTACCGATCGCAGTCCGCACAATCTCACGCACCACGGTATCGGCGCCCTTCATCTCGCCCTCGTACTCCAGTTCCAGCTTGCCGGTAATGCCCGGCAGAGCCGTGTACAAGTCGCCGATCCGCGGAACCACACGCGTTTCACCGTGCAGCAGCGCCCGTCGCTCCCCATTGCTCACCGCCAGTTCCATCGTCGCAATGGGCAGCCGCTGGCTTACCCCGCTGCGCTTGTCCACCTTCTTGTCTTCGCGTGCCGTGAACGCCACCTGCTCCACCAGCTCTCGCAGATACTGTGGAATCTCCGCCTGGCCAAACGACCGCTCCGTCCACGCTTCCTGGGTCGTGATCGCGATCCCTTCCTCCAGCGTCTCCGGGTAATGCGTACGAATCTCCGAGCCAATGCGGTCCTTCAGCGGCGTCACGATCTTTCCGCGCGCTGTGTAGTCTTCAGGATTCGCGCTGAACACCAGGGCCACGTCCAGTTCCAGCCGCACTGGGTAGCCTTTAATCTGCACATCGCCTTCCTGCATGATGTTGAACAGCGCCACCTGAATCTTGCCCGCCAGATCCGGCAGCTCATTCACGGCAAAGATGCCGCGATTCGCCCGGGGAAGCAGCCCATAGTGCATCGTCATTTCGCTGGCCAGATCATGCCCGCCGCGTGCCGCCTTGATCGGATCCAGATCTCCGATCAGGTCCGCCACCGTAACATCCGGCGTCGCCAGCTTTTCTACGTAGCGATCCTCGCGCGAAATCCACCCCAGCGGCGTCGCATCGCCCTGTTCCACCACCAGGTCCCGGCACCGCCGGCACAGCGGCAAATAGGGATTGTCGCGAATCTCGCACCCGGCGATAGTCGGCAAATGCTCATCCAGCAGCGCCGTCAGCGCCCGCAGGATGCGGCTCTTCGCCTGCCCACGCAGCCCCAGCAGAATAAAGTTCTGCCGTGACAGAACCGCGTTCACAATCTGCGGCACCACCGAGTCTTCATAGCCGATGATTCCGGGGAAGATCGTCTCCCGCGCCTGCAGTCGCCGGATCAGGTTCTCCCGCATCTCGTCTTTCACCGTGCGTGTGCGCAGCCGTGTCTCCGTGTATTCGCCGCTGGTGCGCAGCTCGCCCAACGTCTGCGGCAAATGCGAAGGATTCCCAGCCGCCTTCTGCGACGAAGATGCCGGTCCCGTCTGTCGTGTGGCCATGCCAACTCCTGTTTGGTTCCGCTGTCGGTTCTTTGCCGGCGCCGGCTTGCATCTTTCCGGCGCTTCTCCATTGGACGCTCGGCCCGCCCTCACGGTCTCAGGAGAGCATCCGCCCCGCCGCGCCATCCTGCGTTCCTTCCCGCAGTCGCGGCAGCACCTCATTGTAGAAATCCCGTAGCCGTGTTGTCCGCTCCGCATCCGACCGGCTGGCCAGAAGGAACTGCTTAAAGCCCAGATCGGAAGGCAGCGCATCCGCCAGTAGAAAGGCCACCGGAGCATTCAGATCCAAATGGATCGACGGGCTCTCGATTCCGGCCATGTGCAGCGTGGCAAAATGCAGAGCCGCGCAGTCCTCTCGTTCCTGCCGCGTCGATCCCGCTCCCTCGTCTTCGAAGAATGAAACCTCCGCCTGCAGAAAGCTTCGCGAATCGTCCAACTCGTCGATTTCGAACCGGCGCTCGCCCTCGCACAGGATGTCCATTCTGCCGTCCGCGTATCGCTCCAACACTCGCGCGATCTTCGCCGTGCAGCCGATTAGCGCCATCTGGTCCCGCTCCGCCCGCACCACTCCAAACTCTTTCTCCTCGCGCAGGCACTCCCCCACCATCTCTCGATAACGCTCTTCAAAAATGTGCAGCGGCAGCGCTGTTCCGGGGAACAGCACCATATCCAGTGGGAACAGGGGAATCTTCATGATTGTGCCATTATGCGCGTATCAGGCCGCCTTTGCGGATCACCCGCTGTTGTTTTCCCGGATGCCGCGTTCCCTCCCCGGTTCCGGCCTCAGGGGCCAGTTTTGCTATTCCGGAATATCCAACTCATCCAGCATCGCCTGCATCTCCCGCTGCGCGTGCTGGTTGCCGGTTCGCCGCGCGCAGGCAACACCATCCACCAGCTTCTGTTTAGCCTCCGCCTCCCGTCCCGCTCTGGCCAGCGTCTGCGCCGCCATAAAATAGCCGGCCGTGTATTCCGGATGGTCCCCCAGCAGCCGATCGAACTCCGTCAGCGCCGCCGCCGTCTCGCCGCGCCCCGCATACTCCATCGCCAGACCATAGCGCGCAAACGCATTCGTGGGATCCTGTTCCAGAACATCCTTCAGGGTCGCAGCCTTATCCATCGCATTCACCATTCCTCTACATCCCATCATTTCCTGGCGCAGCGCTCTGTGGCAAAGCCTTTCCCGCCGCGCCCAGGCGCCCCGCAGCCGGACGTCTCTCCATTGCCCTGTAATCTATAGAAAGAAGGAGAACGTCGTATGGACCTGAACGGCCCCGCGCTGCCCGCGCGAACTGTGGCCCAGTCGCAGTCCGAAATGACCGAGCTCATCCTGCCCAATGACACCAATACCCTGGGCAACCTCCTCGGCGGACGCCTGATGAACTTCATCGACCTCGTCGGCGCCATGGCTGCCTATCGTCACGCCCGCAGCCACGTCGTCACCGCCTCCATGGAGCACATTGACTTCATCGCTCCGGTACACGTCGGCGACCTGCTCATTCTCAAGTCCTCAGTCAATCGCGGCTTCAAGACCTCCATGGAAGTCGGCGTGAAGGTCTGGGTCGAGAATGCCCTGGCCGGTGTGCACCACCATGTCGCTTCGGCCTACCTCACCTTTGTCGCTATCGATCCGCAGGGCCGCCGCGTTCCCGTTCCGCCCATCCAGGCCGAAACCGAGGATGAGAAGCGTCGTTACGACGAAGCAGGCAAGCGCCGTGAGATTCGCGAAGCCGAAGCCCGCCGCCGCCATATCCCCAAATTCGAACCCGCCAAGATCTAACGGCTGCCTCGCAAACTGAACTCTGTCCCCTGCACCCTGTACCCTGTATTTATGGCTCACGCACCCACACCGCCGCCGCCCACTGCTCTTCCCGGAGTCAAGTCCATTGTCGCTGTCGGATCCGGCAAAGGCGGCGTCGGCAAGACCACCCTGGCGGTTAACCTTGCCATTGCTCTCGCGAAACTCGGCCACCGCGTCGGCCTCATCGACGCCGACATCTACGGCCCCAATGTCCCCCTGATGCTCGGCACCACACGCCAGCCCACCGTTCTGCCCAACAATCAGATCGAGCCCAATCTCGCGCACGGCATCAAGGTCATCTCCGTTGGTTTTATCTCCCCGGGCGACAAGCCCCTGGTCATGCGCGGCCCCATGCTTCACCAGATCATCCGCCAGTTCCTGCAGCAGGTGCAGTGGGGCGAACTCGACATACTCCTGATTGACCTGCCTCCCGGCACCGGCGATGTCGTTATTTCGCTTGTGCAGACCGTGCCCCTCACCGGCGCCGTCGTCGTCTCCACTCCATCCGACGTCTCCCTCCAGGATGCCCGCAAGGCCCTGGAGATGTTTCACCAGGTCAACGTTGAAATCCTCGGAATCGTCGAGAACATGTCCCACTTCACCTGCCCCCACTGCCATCAGGAAATCGACATCTTCTCCCGCGGCGGCGCCGAGCGCACCGCGAAGCAGTTCAACGTCCCATTCCTCGGCTCCGTCGAGCTTACCTCGGAGATTCGCCACGGCGGCGACACCGGCATGCCCGTCGCCCTCGCCGGCCCCGACTCTGCCGGCGCCGCGCCGTTCTACACCATCGCCCGTCATCTGGCTGAACGCGCTCAGGAGCAGTCCGCCAAAACCGAGAACATTTTCGAGATTTCCTGAGCTTTGACGACCAGGCCCGGCGATTCTCCGGGGATTTATGATCCTTTAACCACCAGCGGCGCAGGCGCGTTGGCTGACCTTTCCCCCTCCTGGCTGTACGCTGTACCCTGTTCGCGGTACGCTGAATCAGGAGGAGCCCCATGTCCCGCTACTCCCGCCGCGATTTTCTCAAAGCCACCGCTGCCGCCGGTGCCGTCGCCACCCTGGGTGACCTGCCGCTCACTGCCGAAACCCCCAAAGCCACCGACTGGGTGGCCCTCGGTCCTTCCGGCGTCAAGGTTACGCGCCTCGCCTTCGGCACCGGCACCTTCAGCGGCGCCCTCCAGCGCGACCTCGGACAGGAAAGCTTCAATCGCCTCGTCCGCCATGCCTACGATCGGGGCATTCGCTTCTTCGAAACGGCTGACTCCTACGCCGACATGCACACCATGCTCGGCATCGCCCTCAAAGGCATCCCGCGCGACAGCTACGCCCTGCTCACCAAGGTGACGACCTTCGACGGCGGCAATCCGCAGCAGCGCATCGATGAGCTGCGGAGTCAGGCCCGTACCGACTACTTCGACGTCATGCTCCTCCACTGGCAGCGCGGCACCACCTGGCCGCACCAAACCACCGGCTGGCAGGACGCCATCGATGAAGCCCAGCATCGCGGCGCTGTCCGCAGCCGCGGCGCTTCGGTTCATGGACTCCCCGCCCTTGCTCAGGTGCCCACCTTCAACTGGCTGCAGGTGGCCATGATCCGCTGCAACCACAAAGGCACGCGCATGGACACGCCGGTCGCCGATTCCCCTGAGGCAGGCAATGTCCCCGAAGTCGTCGAGCGCATCCATCAGGCCCGTGCCGCTGGCATGGGCGTCCTCAGCATGAAGCTTATCGGCGAGGGTGTCTTTAACCGCGAAGATCGGCAGAAGGCCATGCGCTTTGCCTTCCGCACCGCCAAAGTCGATGCTGTCACCGTCGGCTACAAGAACAACGCGGAAGTCGACGAAGCCATCGAGAATGTCAATTTGGCCTTCGCCTGAAGATCATCGGAAGTGGGTCGCAGCGCCGGAACGGGCTGGTTAATCCCTGATCCCTAAACTCCAATCCCTGCCTTCACCAACATGCAGGTGATGTCGTCGTGCTGCGCCGCGTTCGCCACGAACCGGTCGATGTCCGCAAAGAGATAACTCAGCAACGCGCCGGGCTCCAGATTCACACCCCACCGCGCCATCGTCAGCAGCCGCTCCTCGCCGTACTGCTGCTGCGCCGGATTCTCCGCCTCCACCACGCCATCCGTAAAAGCAATCAGCCAGTCCCCGGGTTCCAGCCTCACCGTCGCCGACTCGTACGGCGCCCCCTCCAGGATTCCCAGCGGCATGCCGCCCGCATCCAGCCGCTCCACCACACCCGAACGCCGCAGCAGAATCGGAGTGTTATGGCCCGCGTTCACATAGGTCAGCGTTCGCGTCGCCGGATCGAACTCCGCGATAAATGCCGTCGTGAAACGCCGCCCGTTCTGGCTGTTGCTGCAGGCATAACGATTGATGCGCCCCACCAGCTCCGTCAGCGGCCCGGGCGTGTCACTCAGAGTCTTCAAACTCGCCTGGAAGGTCGCCATCAGCATCGCTGCCGGCACGCTCTTCCCGGCTACATCCGCAATCGCCATCAGAAAGGCCTCCCCTCCCGGGCGCGGAAAAACATCGTAGTAATCACCGGCCACCGTGTTTGCCGGCCGCGTCGTGAACGCAATCTCCAACCCGGGAACCGCGGGCGGCTGCGCCGGCAGCAGCCAGGCCTGAATCTCCTTGGCGATCTGCAGATCGCGCTTCATCACGACGCGATCGCCCACTTCCATCAGCAGCAGCAGGAGCAGGAGGATCGACCCATACAAGCGCAGGTCTGGCGCATACCCACCCACTTCGGCCGATCCAAGCTTCCAGCGCAACTCATTCCCCGGAAAAAACAACAGCACCACCGCAACCAGCAGCAGCACTCGACGCGCCGGCGTCAGCTTCTCCAGAAACGCCCAGAAAAACTGCCGCGCCATGGCCAGAAAGTGACGCCCCCGCGGCACTCCCGCTCCGCGCGTCGCATCTACCTCCTGCGAGTAGAGCCGGTAGCTGGTCCGCGCATCCGCGCGAAACTGCCGCCATAGCTCATTCAATTGCATCCCTTCGGTTACGCGCAGCCAAAACCGCCCAGTGCGCTCCCGCAAGGTTGGGCCTCTCATCCGCACCACTCCTGTCGCTGCCTTTTCCGGCAGCCCGTTGTCACAGCATCTTTAAATGAGGATACGCAAACGCGCCCGGCGCAGTGCCGCTCCACCGGCTACCGGCTACCGGCTACAGGTTACAGGCGGCCTCGAATGTACCCGGCGAAGATCCCATCCTGGACCCAATGCAGAAGCAGTACAAAGACGCCGTCGACCTGCTGCTCCGGCAGCATGAAGCCTGTCATTCCATTCGCAGCACCCGCATCGGCTCCGTCGAAGCCGCTCGCCGCGCCGGCAGATAGCACGCCAGCAGCGCAGCGGCCAGCAGAATCGTCCCCACCGATCCGAAGGCGGTCACATCCAGCGGGTGCACGCCAAACAGCATGCTCTGCATCGCCCGCCCCACAAAGTACGCACCCACCAGCCCCAGCGCCAGGCCAATCACAGCCAGGATCGCGCCCTCCCGCACCACCAGGCCCACCACGCGGTTCCGCGTCGCCCCCAGCGCCATGCGCAGCGCGATCTCGTGCGACCGCTGCGCCACCGAGAACGCCATCACACCATAAATCCCCAGCGCCGCTAGGAACAGCGCCACCACCGCGAAGCTGCCAAACAAAACCAGTGTGAATCGCTGGTCAGCCATGGTTTCCTCGCGGATCTGATCCATCGTCTCCGGCTGCGCCAGCGCCACATCGGGATCGACCGCATGCACCGCCGCTCCAAGGCTCTGCAGCATGGAGAGTGGCTTTTCCGCCGTCCCCACCGCCAACCCTGCCTGCGGCCACGGAATCTGCCAGAACGGAATCAGAATCTCCGGCCGGATGTTCCGCTGGTCTGCCGCGTGCACGTCGTGATACACCCCCACGATCTGCCACTCAATCGGCGGCCCCAGCCTGGTCACGCCCGGAATCAACTGCTCCACCGACACCTGCTGCCGCAGCGGATCCTTGCCCTTGAAGAACTGCTTCACGAACGACTCGCTCACCATCGCCACCTTCGGGCTGGTCGCTGTGTCCTGATCGTTGAACGTCCGCCCGTTCTCCACGCGAACGCCGAATGTCGCAAAGTAGTCCGGCGTCACCATTCCGAATCCCGCCGTCGGCCGCTGCGACGGATCGGCGTACGTTGGCCCGTTGACAATCGTGAAAGGCATCCCGAATCCCGCTCCATAAAGCGGCATTCCAGTCATCGCCGTCGCATGTTCGACGCCCGGCACTGCATCGATGTGCGCCAGAATGTCGCGATAGTAGCTCGTGATGTGTGCCGGATCCTTCGACCGCTCGTCCGGCACCGGCAGGTAGAACGTCAGGATATGGTCCGTCCGAATTCCTAAATCCACCTTCGTCAGGTTCCAGAAGCTGTGAATCGCCAGCCCCGCTCCGGCCAGCAAGGCCAGCGCCAGCGCAAACTCCCCCACCACCAGAATCCGCCGCAGCCGATGTTTCGCCACGCTCGTGCCGGTTCGGCCGCCCTCTTTCAGCGTCTCCCCGGGATCGACGCGTGACGCGTACCACGCCGGCGCGCACCCCGCCAGCACGCCGGCCAGCATCGTCGCTCCCAGCGTGAAGAGCAGGATCGGCACATTCAGGCTCAGATCCGCCTCAGTGGGCAGCGTGTTCCGCGGCATCATCGCGATCAGCCCCTGCAACATCCCGTAACCCACGCCCACGCCCAGGGCTCCGCCTGCCAGCGCCAGCACAATGCTCTCGGTGATCAGCTGCCCAAAAATCCGACTTCGCCCGGCGCCTACCGCGCTTCGCACCGCCAGCTCTTTCTGCCGCGTCATGCCCCGCGCCAGCAGCAGATTGGCCACATTCGCACACGCGATCAGCAGCACGAAGCCCACCGCTCCCAGCAACAGCCACAGCATCTGGATGCGCTCCGGCGGCAGGAAATCGTCCTTCAGCGGTTCAACCTTCGCGCCCCATCCCTTGTTGCTCCTGGGATACTGCTCCGCGATGTGGGTCGTCACCGCATCCATATTTTGCCGCGCCTGGTCCAGGCTCACGCCCGGCTTCAGACGTCCCATCACCAGCAGCCAGTGGAAATCGTGGTTGATCTGGTCCGGCTTGAACACCAGCGGCACGTACATCTGCGACTGGCCGCGATCGTAGGTTCCCGGCCGCTGCACCCCCACCACCGTGTACGGTTCTCCATTCAGCCGCAGCGTCGTCCCGATGACGTTCCGATTCCCGCCAAGCTTCTCCCAAAGCTTGTGCGTCAGGATCACCACGTGATCCCGTCCCGCCACGCCCTCCTCGGGCAGGAAATACCGTCCAAGAAGCAGCGGATCGCCCTCCATCCGCAGCCACCCAACGGTCGTCTGCGTCGCCTCGATGTACTCAGGCTGCTCTTTCGTGGAGACGTTGAAGCTTGCCCCTGTCCACGCGTTCAGGTCCTGAAAGACGGTAGCCTGCCGTTTCCAGTCAAGATAGTCGCCCGCCGAAACCCCGTTGCGGTAGGTCTGAATCTTCGACCACACCATCACCAGCTGGTTCGGTTGCGGATATGGCAGTGGCGCCAGCAGGGTCTCATAATCCACTGTGAAAATCGCTGTGTTCGCGCCGATCCCCAGTGCCAGCGTCAGCAGCACCGTGATCGTCAGGCCAGGATTCCGTCCCAGGCTGCGCAGACTGAAGCGCAGGTTCTGCAGCAGGGTCTGCATAGTCGTCCCTCCCGTTGGAGCGGCTGCTCCTCCTGCACAACAGATACGCTGCCGTCCCCGCAGAGGTTCTCAGCCTACACGGCGCCCTCCGCCACCGGCAAACGCCCGTAGCACCCCTTCTTTTCCTCCTGTTTTGGATGGACGCGCACCCGCCCGGTCGCGCTCACTTGTCGTGCAGCACATCCTCCCCGATCTTCGGCTGCTGCGCGGTTCCCGTTACCGCAATCGGCACCACCGCACCCGCGCGCTTGTGCCGGAACAGGGGCGCCAGCGGCTTCAGCAACACCGCCTTCCAGCCCGTCTCCGCGTGCGGAAGACTTCGCTGCAGCGCTACCTTCCCCGTCAGGTGCACCTGCTGATTCAGCAGGTTAAACGTCCCGTGCAGATGCGCCCGCGCCCCTGGCATCTGCAACCGGATGTCCCGGAAATACGCCATTCCGTTGTCGAATCGCGCGTCCGACTCCGCCCGGGCCGTCACCGCCGGTGGATCGCTTTTTGCGTCCGGTGGCGAATCCTTGCTCACCCGCGCGCTGAACGCGTCCATTTTGTCCTTCTCCTCCGGCGTGGCAAAATGCATCCCTGCCAGCGATACCTTGCCCCGCAACCGCACCCGCTTCAGGAACGGTCCCGGGCCGGAGCTGTACTCCACGGCTGCCTGAAAGTTGATCTTCCCCTCCACCTCCGGGTTCGCCTCTTCCGCAATGCGCAGCAGCCCGTTCACATCGCCGTTCCTCGTCGCCAGCGTCACATCCACCTTCTTCGGCGATCCCGCCACGCTTCCGCTCGCTGCAATGGTGCTGGCTCCGCTCTTCACCTCCGCTGACTGAATCTGTACATCCCCGTTATTACCATTCACCACGAGGTGATACGCAGAGTCGAACCGTACCAGATGCGCCGATCCCGCCCGGAAATCCGGAATCGCGGCCTTGCCCTCCACATCCACGTGCGCAAACATTCCGTAGAACCGCCCCGCCGCCGTCGCATGCCCGGCAACTCCGGGCAGCCGGCTCAGGTCCGCTTCCAGCAGCTGATACGTCCCCGCCAGCGGCGTGGTCCCGTAGCTCGTCGTTTTGAACGGCCCCACCCGCCCCTGCGCCACAACAGTTCCCGGCGGCCCCGGAATCTTCACCCGCAGATCAAACTGCAGGGGCTTATTCTGCTCCACGTCGTCGACTTGCAACTGCATAAAATGGAAGCGCAATGGCGGCTGCCCATGCTGGAGAAAATCCAGTGTCGTCCCGTCCGCGGCAATGGTTTCGATCTTCAGCTCCGATTGCGACGCGCTGATCACCCCGCCATCGAAGTCCATCCCCCGTGCCTTCGTGCCCGGCGGCGGGATCTGCACATGCAGCCCCTGCAGCAGAATCAGATTCAGAAGATGCGGGTGAAACAGGAGCGTCGTCCAGTGGCCCACCACCTGCATCCGATCAATCGTCGCCAGCGGCGGAATGCTCGTGTCCCCATGCCGGTAAAACGTCACATGGTCTGCGACAAATCCAGGATGCGGGAAATAGGTCCGGTGATACCCATGCACCTCCACTCGGCTCTCGAAAATCGCCTCCAGCAGCGGGTGCACCTGCCGATACCGAAACGGCCAGAAGAAGAACATCAGATGGACGGCCACCATCGCGGCCGCCACGGTTCCAAACGTGACCCACTCCACGGCCCGTATACGCCGTTTGGTTTTCGTTTTCGATGAGGGTTGAGAAACAATCATGCCCGTGAATCCCCGGGGCCCAACTGTCCAGATGGCTTTCCCGGTTGCCCGGTTGTCCCCTCATCTGTCGGCGCCATCTCATGCTTCCGTAAGCCGCGACTGGCTCTGTTCACCCAATCGCAATTCGCCCCGCCACCGCCTCTCCGCAATCAGCGATTTTGCTACCTTGGAAGGTGACCACCATGACCCCTGCGCGCCTGTTTGCCTGTCTGCTCTCCCTCGCCATTGCCGTTCCGGTCGTTCCGGCGCAGACCGCACCCCAATCCGATCAGTCCCGTGCCCGCACCACCCCTGCGCGCCACGAATTGGTTCGCTCCAAAGAAGCAGTCCCCTTCGCTCCCTACTCCGCCTACAACGGCCACCCCAGGCTCGCGATCATCCTCGTCATCGACCAGTTCCGCGGCGACTATCTCGACCGTTGGCGCGCCGACTTTAAAGACCGCGGCTTCAATCTCTTCCTCGATCACGGCGCCTGGTTCCCCGACTGCTACTACGACTACGCCAACACCAAAACCGCTCCCGGACACGCCACCATCGGCACCGGTGCCTACACCGACGGCCACGGCATCGCCTCCAATGAGTGGTGGGACCTCTCCCGCAACCAGGATCGCCCCGTCTCTTCTGTCGAGGACGAGCATTACCGCCTCGTGGGCCTGCCCAATGCCACTAAACCGGTCACTGGCAGCTCGCCCCGCAATCTGCTTGCCTCCACCGTCGGCGATGAGCTTCGCCTCGCCACCCAGGGCCAGGCCAAAGTCTTCGGCATCTCCCTCAAGGATCGCGCCGCCATCCTCCCCGCCGGCTCTGCCGCCAACGGCGCCTTCTGGATCGATCCCGTTTCCGGCGATTTCATCACGTCCACCTTCTACATGCCGCAGCTGCCCGACTGGGCCACCGCCTTCAACACCGGCGGCGCTATTACCCTGGCCCAGCAGAACGCCGGCGTGACCAGCCTCACCAACTTCTACAACCAGGTCGGCGGCACTCCGGCCGCCAATGAATACGAGCTCGACTTCGCCCAGGCCCTCATCCAGGGCGAGCAGCTCGGCCAGCACGACGTCACCGACATGCTCACCATCAGCCTCTCCGCCAACGACATCATGGGCCATGCAGAGGGCCCTGACTCGCCCGACGAACACGAAATGGTCGACAACCTCGACACCCAGCTCGACACCTTCTTTACCTGGCTCGACAAAGACATCCCTGGCGGCCTCGCCAACGTCTGGATCGCCCTCACCGCAGACCACGGTGTTGCGCCGGTTCCCGCCACCGCCGCGCAGTACGGCCTCGACGCCGCCACCATCAACCTCCCTAAACTCATCGATGAACTCAACTACGCCATGAACATGAAGTTTTCGCCTGGCGAAAAGATCGATTACATCCTGCCTCACGAAGAGCTTCCCTATATCTCCCTGAACCAAACAGAATTCATGAAAGCCGGCATCATCGAGTCCGAGGCCGAAAACGCCGTCCAGCAGGCCCTTCCGGCCGCCATCGCCTCACTGAGCCCGCCTCCCCCCGAGCCCCCACCCTCTGACTCGCCCGCGGCCGGCGGCCATCCCGCCCTCCAGCCTTCGGACAAACGCCTCCCGCCGCGCCCCGTACTCTTCCGCAGCTACACGCGCGAGCAGCTCGCCGATGGCCCCCTGCCCCCCACTCCATGGGGCACTCTCATAGCCCACAGCTATTCCCCAAATGGCGGATGGTACGTCATGGTCATTCCTGCCGCCTTTCAGATGGAGCAGATGAAAACCGCCCAAACCACGCACTACAGCCCGTATTCCTATGACCGCCACGTCCCCCTCGCCTTCTACGGAGCACCCTTCGCTCCCGGGACCTATTACAACCGGGTGCAACCCGTCGATCTCGCCGCCACCTTTGCCGCGCTGCTCGGCATCAATCAGCCCTCCGCCTCCGTCGGACACATCCTCACCGAGGCGCTGAAGCCGGAATCTGAAATTACCTACCCGAAGCCACCGCCGCCGCCCCGCGTCCACCATGAACCCGTCCACCACCACGCGGCGGCCAAACCAGCGGCTGGAGCGGAGCACCCATGATCGGTGCCCTGTACCCTGCACCCTGTGCCCTTCGCTCTGCCGGAGACAACCCGAGATGAAGCCCGACATGCACGTCCGCCTCTGCGGCCTCGACCTGGTCAATCCGGTCATCGCCGCCAGCGGCACCTTCGGTTATGGCGTCGAATTCGAGGAGATCGTCAACTTCAAAAAAATCGGCGGCCTGGTCACCAAGGGAATCTCCCGCGAGCCCATGCCCGGCAACCAGTCCCCCCGCCTCATTGAAACCGCCGCCGGCATGATCAACGCCATCGGCCTGCAGAACATCGGCGTCGAAAAATTCCTCTCCTCGAAGCTGCCGCCCCTGCGCCACTACCCCGGCTGCGCGGTCATCGTCAACGTCTTCGGTTATGAAATCGACGACTACCTGGCCGTCATCGATCGCCTCAACCAGGCGGATGGTATCGCCGCCTACGAACTGAACGCCTCCTGCCCCAACACCCGCCACGGCGGTATCGCCTTCGGCTCTGACGTGGATATGCTCTTCGATCTCGTCTCGCGCGCCAAGGCTCGTTCCCAGCGTCCCCTGATCGTCAAGCTCTCGCCTAACGTCACCTCAATTGCCTCCATGGCCCAGGCCGCCCAGAAGGCCGGTGCCGACGCCGTCTCCCTCGTCAACACCTTTCTTTCTCTCGTCATCGATGTGGAATCGCGCCACCCGCGCCTGTGGAACATCACCGGCGGCCTCTCCGGCCCCGCTATTAAGCCCATCGCCGTCCGTATGGTCTGGGAAGCCGCGAAGGCCGTCACCATCCCCGTCATCGGCCTCGGCGGCATCACCACCCCCGAGGATGCCGTCGAGTTCCTCCTGGCCGGAGCCACCGCTGTTCAGGTCGGCACCGCCAGCTACGCCGATCCCCGAGCCACTGAACGCATCGCAGCAGGTCTCGAACAGTGGTGCGCGCGCCACCACGTCGCCCAGGTCTCCAGCCTCACCGGCGCACTCGACCTCAACCTCCCGAAACAGCCGACCGTCTAGGGAACCTTCACCATCCCGGCTCCCACGACCGGTCCCAGGCCGCCTTCCTGCACCAGCGCCACGACCCGCAGATTCCCCGCTTCTCCCGCCGCCACCGGCACCCGAAACACCTGATCGAACGCCTTCCCCTTCTCCATCTTCCCGATCTTCGTCAGCGCCCGCACCACTCCCACATTTGTCAGCTTCTTCCCGTCATTCTCCCCGCCCAGCACATCCGTGTCCGTACGATCCAGCGCCACCGCCACAAGCACGTCTCCGTGCTTCGACCCGCCGCTCGCCACTTCCACCCGTCCCGTCACCGCACCATCGGCCACGCGCACATCCTCGATCCGCACCGGCAGCCGGGTGGTCGCCGCCGCCTTGCGAAACTCCTCGCTCACCTGAGTTGCATCCGCGGGATGCACCTCCACCTGGCCGTCCAGCACCAGCTGCGGCGTGTACACGCCGCTCAGCCCCAGCCCGCGCACGTACTCCTGCTGTCGCTCCGTCAGCGCGGCCGACGAATACGGATCCTTCCATCCCTGATGATCCCAGTAGTCCACGTGCTCGCTCAGCACGATCAGCTCCGCACCCGGCAGCGGTTGCCCAGCGTCCAACCGCTCCACCCAGCGGTCCACTGGGGGGCAGCTCGAACATCCTTCCGACGTGAACAATTCCAGAACGACCGGATTTCGCTCCGCTCCGGCCTGCGCCGCCGCTACCGGCAATCCAGTACCCAGCGCACACAAAAGAACCACCCCGGTTAAGCACCGCGCCCGCCACTCCACTCTCATATCAATGGATTATTACGAACAAGCCCCGAACGGCGCCATAGCCACCTGCTGTTGGCTGCGCGCTATCGGCTGCTTTCTGAGCGCTATACGCTTTCCGCTGCCTCTAGCCCTTCGGCGCGAAATACCCCTGGCGCACGCGTACCGTGAACTTCCGATCCAGGCAGAACAGATAAATCGGCCGAAATGCCCCATCCGCCCTGAAGTCCGCCGGCTTGTACACCAGCGCATACTGGCTCCTCAGCTCATCCTGAATCTGCTTGAAGCTGTTCGGCATGTCATCCAGGCTCTGTGGAAAGAACGCCTTCCCACCCGTTGCCACCGCCATCTTCTCCAGCACATCGTCGCCGCGGTCGCGCGACGGGCTGACGTCCGTGCTGATCGCGTAAATGTTCGTCTCCGCGCGCTGGCACTCCTTGATGGCATCTTCCAGATACGCATGGCTCTGGTTGTCGTCGCCGTCGCTCACCAGCACAATGGCTTTGCGCACTGGCTCCTGACCGCGCGCCGTCAGCAGCTTATCCCGGCACGCGCTATACACCGCGTCGTACAGTGCGGTTCCGCCGCCCGGCCGCAGCGCGTCGATCCCTGAACTCAGCAGATCCAGATTGTTCGTCCAGTCCTGCTTGTAATCCGGCGTCACGTCAAATCCCTCGACGAAGGCCCGATCCGTCGTCGGCCGCACAATCTGCAGCAGGAAGGATGTCGCCGCCTGTTGCTCGAACTGGAAGCGGTTCCGGATCGACGTGCTCGTGTCGATCAGGATCCCCACCCGCAGCGGCAGATTCGTCTGCTGCGTAAAGCTGTACACTTGGGCTGGCGCCTTGTTGTCGTCCAGCAGAGCAAAGTCACTCTGCTTCAGATCCTTGATGAAGCGCCCATGCTTGTCCGTCACCGCGAAGACGAGGTACACCTCGTTGCTGGTGATCCTGAACGTCGGCGTCGTTGGCTGATCCGCGCCCCCGCCCTGCCCGCTCGCCGGCGGAGCATTCGGCGCGCCGCCCTGCGCCTGCGTCGAACCCGCTGGTTCTGCAGCCGTCTGTGCGGACCCGGACGCCCCTGCTGCCTGCGTCTGCGCCGCCAGACCTGCCGCCAGCCCCAACACACACGCCAGACTCATCGCCGGACGCACTATGCTCAAAACCACTTTGCTCATGGGAACTGCCCTATTCTATCGCGCCGCCTCCGCCCTCCGCACGGATTTGCCATGCACCTTCGTACCCCGGCAGAATCAGAGTATGAACGATCTCCGCAAGTCCGCCGTCTCCACCCCCAACGCCCCCGCCGCTATCGGGCCCTACTCTCAGGCCGTTCGCCTCGCGAACCTCGTTTACACCTCGGGCCAGGTCGCCCTCGATCCCGCCTCCGGCCAGATCGTCCCCGGCGGCATTTCCGAACAGACAACCCGCGTCCTTGAAAACCTCAAAGCGGTCCTGGCTGCCGCCGGCTCAGACCTCGCCCACGCGGTTAAGACCATCGTCTTTCTGAAAGACATGAACGACTTCGCCGCTATGAACGCGGTCTACGCGAAGTACCTTGCGCCCGAAGGCGCCGTCGCTCCCGCCCGCTCGACCGTCGCGGTCGCCCGGCTCCCTAAAGACGCTCTCGTTGAAATCGAAGTCATCGCCGCTATCCCGTAGAGGTGTGCCCGACCTTCCCGTGCCCACCGGAGTCCACAGTCCCGCATTCCCCATCTAACCCGCAGGAGCTGCTCAAATGCCCGATCCCACGAACACCACCCCCGCCAAAATCGAAAAATCCGACGCCGAATGGCGCGCCCAGCTCACCCCCGAGCAGTACTACGTCACTCGCCAGAAGGGCACCGAAGCCCCTTTTACCGGCAAGCTCACCTATAACCACGACACCGGCATGTACCGCTGCGTCGCCTGCGGAGCGGACCTGTTCGCCTCCGACACGAAATTCGACTCCGGCTCCGGCTGGCCCAGCTTCTACCTCCCTACCGACTCCGCCGCCGTCGAGACCCACGAGGACACATCCCACGGCATGCGCCGCGTCGAAGCTACCTGCGCCCGCTGCGGCGCCCATCTCGGCCATGTCTTTCCCGA